>JBGTJY010000243.1:0-2242 GCA_041744855.1 Candidatus Hydrogenedentales bacterium | reverse complement strand
CATGCCGAGTGCGATCGCTTCGCCGTGAAGGAAGTGTTCGTAGTGCGTGGCGGCCTCGATGCCGTGGCCGAAGGTGTGGCCGTAGTTGAGATTTGCGCGTTGGCCTTCTTCGCGTTCATCGAGCGAGACTACCGAGGCCTTGATTTCACAGGAGCGGCGAATTGGGTATTCGAGCGCGGCGAGGTCTTTCGACAGAATAGCGTCCGCGTTGTTTTCCATGTAGGCGAATAACTCCGGGTCGGCGATGATGCCATGTGTGATGACTTCGGCAAGACCCGCGCGGAGCTCGCGATCGGGCAGCGTGCGCAACAGCGTCATGTCGATAATCACGGCGGAGGGCTGATGAAACGCGCCGATGATGTTTTTGCTCAATGCGTGATTGACGGCAGTCTTCCCCCCCACGCTCGAATCGACTTGCGCGACGATCGTCGTCGGAATTTGGAAATAGGGAATTCCGCGCATGAACGCCGCGGCGGTGAAACCTGCGGTATCCCCCACGACGCCGCCGCCGAGCGCGATGACTGCGCTGGATCGGTCGAGGCCACCCTCAAGGAATTGTCCGATCCACGTCTCGACGATTTCCAAACGCTTGTGGGGTTCGCCGGCGGGCATTTCGCAGACGATGAATTCGCGATCGTTCGCGGTTAGGATTTCCGCGACGGCATCTGCATAGAGCGGGCGCACATTCGTGTCGGTGCAGATCGCGATCTTTCCGCGAATCTTGGCGGTGCTTAGAAATCCTGGCAGTTCGCTAAGGCACTGTTCGCCGATGAGGATCGGATACGAGCGATCGCCGAGTTCGACTTTGATTGTAGTGGGCAATGGGATGGCTCCGGGGTTCTTTGCTGAGGATCGAAATGGCACCCTGTGCTGTCGTTCCAACGGGGAAGAGCGCTACGCGCGATTTATAGTGTAGGTATCGAGCCAGCTCGAGGGAACCCACTCGATGTCATTCCTGCGCCAGGCAGGAATCTCCCGCGAAACTCGGCGCCCCGTATCTTAACTGAGAGATTCCTGCTTTCGCAGGAATGACTTGAACCGGAGAACCTGCGTGAACTGCAGGAATGACGTGAACTGCAAAATTGAGGAGACACGTCCGAGATTTCGTGCAAAAACCAAGCTCTACTCCCCGGTGATCGCCGATTCGTCGAATACGAAGTGCGTAATCTGGGTACGTTCGTTTTGCGTGCAGATGATGTGGATTTTGCCGTCTTTGGCTTGGAGTGCGACGGGGTAAGCGAAGTCGTGGTTGCCCTCGGCGATGTTCTTACGATAGGGGTAGGTCTTGTCGTTATCAGTGCTGATGGCGACGGTGAGCGGGTCGCGTGCGTTCATGTTGTCGTTGTAGACGAGGAGCAGATGGCCATTCTTGAGCTTGATGAAACTGATCGCCGAGTTCGGATTGAGAAACTGTGAGTTGACCCCGCGTGACCATGTGTGGCCGCCGTCGCGGGATTCGGAGCGAATGGTGTAGCCGCCTTCCGTGATCGGCTCGAAGTTGCCACCGCGACGGCAGTAGGCGATTAAGTAGTCGTCCGTGATTTGGACGGGCTCGGGTTGCAAGTTGCCGTTATTGGAGTAGATGCGGCCCGATTCCGTCCATTGCTTCGTTTCGGGATTGAAGCGCAGGAACATCGAACAGGTGTCACTCGCGGTCATTTCGCGGTCGCTGCCGGTCTCGTAATAGATGGGCAACAGATACTCGCCATTGTTGAGCACGATGGGTTTCCCGCGGGCCATCATGCCCATTTCGAACGCGACCATCATCGAGTCGGACCAGGTGCGCGCGCCGTCGTTGGAAATCTTCGCATTGATGCGCGACTGCGACCAGGTGTCGCCGTAGCGCTGCACGTAGAAGAGCCAGACGAGGCCGTCCGGCGCTTGCCACACGACGGGGTTGCCCTCGCCGATGAAGGGGGTGTCCGCAATCACGTCGGGCGTGGACCAATGCGAAGTGCCCGCGCGCAGGCGCATGCCGTAGACCTTCGAGTCCTCGTATTCGCCGTCGCCGCCGTAGTACGCGAGGTAGAGGTCGCCGTTATCGAGTTCGTCGAACGAGGCGGGGTGTTTGTATTGGCCGGGGTATTCGGTACCGATAACTTTCGTCACGACAATCTCGGACGCGGCCGCCATGGCGGAGAGGAGAAAGGTTGTAGCTAGAAGTGTGCGCTGAATCACGATGCCTCCTGTTCTTGATCAGTCATTCTGAGCGACACGAAGAATCTTCGCTGGCGCTCAGAAT
>JBGTJY010000242.1:0-8473 GCA_041744855.1 Candidatus Hydrogenedentales bacterium | reverse complement strand
TGACTTTGCCATGAACATCCGTCAATCGATAGTCGCGGCCCTGAAAACGGTACGTGAGTTGTTCGTGATCGAAGCCCATCAGATGCAATATTGTCGCCTGCAGATCGTGGATGTGCACCGGCGTTTTCGTGATGCGATAGCCGAGTTCATCGGTTTCGCCCACGACTGCGCCCCGTTTCACGCCGCCGCCGGCCATCCAAATTGAGAAGCAGTGCGGATGATGGTCGCGGCCGAAATATTTCGAGCCGTCGCGTTCTTCGTTCATTGGCGTCCGGCCGAATTCGCCACTCCAGACAACGAGCGTTTCGTCCAGCAGGCCGCGCTGTTTCAGATCCTTGAGTAGCGCCGCGATTGGGCGGTCCGATTCGCCGCACTTCTTCGGAAGCTGCGTGATGATGTCGTCGTGCGGGCTCGTTCCATGCGTGTCCCAGCCCCAATCGAATAGCTGCACGAACCGCACCCCGCGCTCGACGAGCCGGCGCGCGAGCAAGCAGTTATTCGCGAATGACGCTTCGCCGGGTTTGACGCCGTACGCCTCCCGGATGGATTCCGGCTCCGACTCGATGTCCGCCGCTTCGGGCACGGACATCTGCATGCGAAACGCGAGCTCGTATTGCGCGATGCGCGTGCGCGTTTCCGGGTCGGCCTCGCGCTCGTATTGTTGCTCGTTCAAATCACGAATTGCATCGAGCGTGCGCCGCCGCACCGAACGATCCATCCCCGGCGGATCGCTCAGGTACAGCACCGGATCGCCGACACTTCGGCACTGCACGCCCTGGTGCACACTCGGCAGAAATCCGCTGCCCCAGACGCTGCGGCCCGCGTCCGGCGTTTTGTTGCCCGAAACGAGTACGACGAACGCCGGCAGATTCTCGTTCTCCGTGCCAAGCCCGTACGTTAGCCACGAGCCCATCGCCGGCCGACCGATACGCGCCGAACCCGTATGCAGCAAAAGTTGCGCGGGCGCGTGGTTGAATTGGTCGGTATGCAGCGAGCGAACGACGGTCAACTCGTCCGCCACCGTGCGCAAATTAGGAAGCAACTCCGAAATCTGCGTGCCGCTCTCACCGCACTGCTCGAACTTGTACGGCGAACCGAGAATCTTCGGATGCCCCTTGATAAACGCGAAACGTTCCTTCTCGAGAAACTCGTCGGGACACAACTGCCCGTCGAGCTCGTTGAGTTTCGGCTTGAAATCGAAGAGGTCCTGTTGCGGCGGCGACCCGGCCATGTGCAGATAAATCACGCTGCGCGCCCGCGACGCGAAATGCGGACGCAGCAAGGCGCGATCGGCGACCGATGCGCCTGCCTCGCCGCCCATGAGCGCGCCCAACGCCGCTGCCCCGATCGCGGCATTACAACGGCCTAGAAATTGCCGCCGCGTGATGCGCTGAAAAGTTTCGAACTGTGGGTCCATCTTCACTCTCTCAAATCGTTTTGCGATCGCTTATCGATTGGTGACCGCCTCGTCCAAGTTCAACAACACGTTCGCGACGGCGGTCCATGCCGCGAGCGACGCGGCATCATCGCCGTCCAAACTTGCTGCGAACGTTTTCGCTTCGGCCAGTCGCGCGCGGTAGTGCTCCAGCTCGCTCACAAAGAGCGCCGTAAGCCGGCGGTTTTCCGCCTCCGAGGGCGGGCGAACGAGGGCGCAACGGAACCCGAAGGTCACGCGCTCGGCAATCGACGCCTCTGGGAGCGACGCCATGCGCCGCGCGAGCGACTGGGCCGCCTCCACATACACCGGATCGTTCAACGTCACGAGCGCTTGCAGCGGCGTGTTCGTGCGCGTCCGCCGCACCGTGCACACCTCGCGCGAAGGCGCATCGAACGCGATCATGGACGGGTATGGACTTGTGCGCCGCCAGAAGGTGTAGATGCCGCGGCGGTGCCGGTCCTCGCCCGGGCTGGTCTCCCACTTGTCGCTGCTGTAGACCACTTGCCACACGCCGTCGGGTTGATAGGGCATCACGGGTGGACCGTACATCGCGTCGCTCAGCAGGCCCGACGCCGCAAGCGCCTGATCGCGCACTACCTCGGCATCGAGGCGCAGGCGCGGCCCACGCGCGAGCAGACGATTGTACGGGTCGCGTTCGAGGAGCGCCTCGCTTGCGTAACCGCGTTGACGATACGTCGCCGACATCACGATCGTGCGGCAGAGATCTTTGAAGCTCCAGCCGCCTTCCATGAATTCGATCGCGAGCCAATCGAGCAGTTCCGGGTGCCTCGGCAGCGTGCCTTGCGTGCCGAAATCTTCGCTCGTTTCGACGATGCCAATCCCGAACAACCGTTCCCACGCGCGGTTGGCCATCACGCGCGCCGTGAGCGGATTCGCGCGATCGACGAGCCAATGCGCAAGGTCAAGCCGATCGGGCGAAATGGGCGCGTCCGAATTCGGCGCGTCGTCAAGCGCGTGGAGCACGGAAGGAACGCCGGCCTGCACGGCTTCCGCCGGACTCAAGAAACTGCCGCGGGTGAGCAGGCGCGTTTCGCGCGGCGCTTCCACGGCTTGCAGGATCGGCGTGTTGGGTATGCCGCGCTGGACACGCTCGTGCGCGCGGCGCAATTCCGACACCTCGTGGTTCAAGGACAGCAACTCGGGAACCGTGAAGTAGTACGCGGCGCGCACCGCCGCGTTCTCTTCGTCGTTGCGCTCGAAGGCCGGAAATCTCAGCGCCGCGAGCGCGGGAGCGGCATCGCCGAAATGAGGCTCGAGCGTCTCAGCGTTCGCTTGATCTCGCTCCCATGCCCACTGATCGTCGAGGTGTAGCGCTGCGGCGTCATCAAACCGTCGTTGCGCCATATCGAGTTCCGAGCTCAGGCGCGACTCTTCCGCGAGTTGCGTGGCGTTCGGCGTGCGGAGCGTTGGCCGTTCGGAGGGGTTGTCGTCGTCGGCCGTCTGATTAAAGAAATCGAAGAGCTGGTAATACTCCGTCTGCGTGAACGGATCGTACTTGTGCGTATGGCACTGCGCGCACGCCATCGTCGCGCCCATCCACACTTCCATCGTGGTGTTGACGCGATCGACCACGGCGGCGACGCGAAACTCCTCGTCGTTGGTTCCGCCTTCGTCGTTGTTCATCGTGTTGCGGTGGAACGCAGTCGCGATGAGCTGGTCTTCTGTCGGGTCTACTAGCAGATCGCCGGCGATTTGTTGGATCGTGAATTCATCGAAAGGCAAATCGCGATTGAACGCGTCGACGACCCAATCGCGAAAGCGCCAGATCGTTCGCCGGTCGTCCTTCTCGTAGCCGCGCGTATCCGCGTAGCGCGCGAGGTCGAGCCACATGCGCGCCCAATGCTCGCCGAAATGCGGCGACGCGAGCAGGCGATTGACGAGCTTCGCGTACGCGAAGGGACTCGGATCGGCGACGAATGCGTCGGTCTCCTCCGGTGTCGGCGGAAGCCCGATGAGATCGAGCGACACGCGGCGGATCAGCGTGTACGGATCGGTTTCCGACGATGGAGCCAGGCCCTCGGATTCCAACCGCGCAAGCACGAATCGGTCAAGCTCCTCCCGCGGCCAACTTGCGTCCTGGACCGTGGGCAACTCCGGACGAACAGGCGCCACATACGCCCAGTGGACTTGGTACTCAGCGCCCGAATTGATCCACTCGCGAAGGGTCTCGATTTCCACGCTGCTCAGAGTCTTGCCGGTCTCGGGCGGCGGCATGCGATCGGATGGATCCGCCGCCGTTAATTTTCGCGCAAGCTCGCTCGCGTCCCAGTCCCCCGGAACGATCGCGCGCTTCCCGGAGGGCAGCTCCGCCGTCGCCGGTTCGAACTCGTCCAGGCGCAATTCCGCCTTGCGCGCAGCGGGGTCGGGCCCGTGGCACTTGAAACAGTTATTGGCGAGGATCGGGCGAATATCGGCGTTGTACGTCACGTCCGCAGCGGACGCGAAGCCAGAAATAACAATAAATACAGCGAGGTAATGCATCAAACCACCGGAAGGGACGCGCTCAGACGTTCCTCGGAACGCCGCGTCCGGACACACAAGGATACACGATTTCTATTGTAGTGCAGGCTTCCAGCCTGCCGCCGACTCTTTCTAGTGCGGGCTTCTAGCCTGCGGCCGCCTACAACTCTTCCCGATGCGCGCTTCTAGCAGGCCGACCTACAACAATTGCTCCGCCCCGCGCCCCTGCGCAATGAGCGACGTGTACGTCTCCAACTCCTGCCGCGTGTGCTCGTCGGTCAGGTCCAGCGTCCTGCCGCGTTCGGCCGCCAGATACGCCGCGCAACACAGCCGCGTGATTTCCACGCCGTAGGTCCAATCGGCAAGCGGCGCCTTTCCTTCCACGAACGTATCCCGCAAATCTTCCATCTCGTCGACGTAGCCGTACAGGTCCGCCTCGTTCGGCTGCACCGCCAGCAGCCCGCGCGACGACGTGGATTTCTCGAGCGCGGATTCCGCGTCGGCGGTGGCCTCCGCCGCGGCGTCGCCGATGAAAATGTTGAGCGGCGACAACAGCGAATTCACTTCGAATGCATAGCCGGGTCCCATGCCGTCCATGTAGAGCCGCAAGCCTTGCTTTTCATACATCCACGAATTGGTGAATTGCGCCTTCACGCGTTGGCCGGAATTCGGATTGCGAAACGTGATCGTGCCCGTCGCGAAATCCTCGGCCGGCGTTTTCGAATAGTCGACGCCCATCTTGTCGAGGAGTTTCTGCCGCCATTTCGGCTGGCCCCATTTCAGCAGCGCCACGTCGGCCTGAATCTCGACCGGCTCCAGAAACGTCAGCGGTTTTCCGGTGGGCGTCAGCACGTACCACGCGCACGCGATGCTGTGGCAACCCATGTCCGACAACACGCCGCCGCCCTGACGCACCGGGTCCCAAAACCACCCCTCGTGCGGGCCGCCGTGTTCTTCGGCGCACCGGGCAAGCGTCAATGGCCCCATCACGGCCTGTTGCGGACGAAGCTGTTCGAGCTGCGCCTTGATCGGCTTCATGTGCAACTGGTTCTCGAGATAAACGGTCCGCAGTCCGGCCTCTTTCGCCAGCGCGACCAATCGGCGCGCTTCGGCGACGGTGCGTCCCAGCGGCTTCTCGCACGCGACACCTTTCAACTTCGCGCCGGCTTTCACGGCCGCGACGATCTGCTCCATTATCGGCACGCGCAAATAGTTCGGCGCGAGAATGACCGGCACATCGCAAGCGTTGCACAGGTCCTCGATCGTCGCGCAGGGTTTCACGTTCGTGAATCCGAGCGGCTTGACGTGTGCCGCGAAATCCTGCGCGCGATGCGGCGAATTAACCGCGGTAATGTCCACGCCCCGCACATACTTGAGCGCCAAGGCCTGAAATCGCGCAATGAACCCCGCGCCGATGAATCCAAGTCTTAAAAGTTCCACTCGATTTCCCTCGAAAAATTTAGGTCTAAACTAATATGCAAGACCGGTCATTCTGAGCGCCAGCGGAGAGTTTAACGAGTCATTCTGAGCGCTAGCGAAGAATCTCGAAGCGTCTCGGACCATCACGCGCTCCAGATCCTTCGCTTACGCTCAGAATGACGACGCGCCGTGAATATTGTAGTGGAGCGACAGTGCGCTCACAATCCAGACGCGATCACAACGCAAGCGTATGCGCGATGCCCTGGGCAGTAATCGCGCCCTCGCGCAGCACGCGATTCGTCTCGGGATCGTAAACGGTGGAGGGCGCGCTTGGCGCAAGCTCTCCGCCGTCAATCGCAACGTCGATTCCCGGCAAGGCAATCGCGTCTACGCAGGTCGCTGGCGGCGAGCCGTGGACATTCGCCGAAGTCGACACGATCCCGTAGCCGAACTCGACGCACAGACGCGCCGCGATCGCGCAAGACGTCCATCGCACCGCAATACCTGTGCTGCCACCCAGAAGCCGCGACGGAAGCCCCCGTCGCGCCGGAAACACAATCGTCAACGGTCCAGGCCAAAACCGATCGATCAAGGTACGCGCGCGAGGCGATACTTCCTCGGCGAACGCATCGAGTTGCGCGAGTGCTCCGATCACAACTAACACCGGCTGATTTTGATCGCGGCCCTTCACTTCGAAGAGTCGCGTCAGCGCAGCCTCGTTCAGCGGGTCAACCCCCAGGCCGTACACAGTCTCGGTGGGATACGCAACGATGCCGCCCGCGCGAAGCGATTCCGCTGCGACAGCAATCCCGTCAGGATTCGGGGCGAGAACGCGCATCAATCGGAGGGACAGCTATTCAAATCGCAACGCCTCGACGGGATCGACCGCGGCCGCTTTCACGGCGGGATAGACGCCGAAAAATCCACCGACGGCGAGACTGAACCCGAACGCGAGCGCGACCGACCACGTCGAGCAGTATACCGGGAACGGCGGATACGCGACGCGAACGATGAACGTGAGCGCGTAGGCAATCGCGATGCCGATGAGGCCGCCCGCGGCGCTCAGCGCGATCGATTCCGCGAGAAATTGGAACGCAATATCGCGCCGCCGCGCGCCGACGGCCATGCGCACGCCCACTTCGCGAATTCGTTCGCGCACGGAAACGAGCATGATGTTCATGATGCCGATGCCGCCGACCAGCAAGGAGACCGACGCCAGCCCGCCCAACATGACGCGTAGGATCGTGAAGATGCGCTCGAATCCCGCGAGGAACGACGTCTGATCCGTGATCGTGAAATCTTCCGTGTAGTCGTGCGCCTGAATGAGAATCTCGCGGATCGACTCCGTCGCCGCCGGCACATCGTCCGGCGTCTTCGCGGCGACCATAATCTGATAGACCTCGTCGTTCCCGTCGTGAAACATCTGCTGCGACGCGGATAGCGGGATGAACACGATGTCATCGAGATTGATCCCGAGCGTGACGCCGACCTCCTCGAACACGCCGACCACGAGAAACTTCCGGCGATTAATCGAGACGCGCTCCTGAATCGCGTTCGCGTTGCCGAATAGTTCGCGTTTCACTTTCTGGCCAAGCACGCATACCGGCGCGTTGCGTTCGTGATCCTGGTTCGTGATAAATCGCCCCTGCGTCGTGTTGAGCCCGCGCACGGATTCCCACTCTTCGGTTACGCCGTAGACCAGCGAATTCCGGCTGACTCCCCGGTAGCGCGTCACCCCCGACCCGATCACCAACGGCGCGACATCGACAATTCCCTCGCCCAGCGTGCGGATGCGCTTTGCGTTCTCGTTCGAAAGTTTCTTGAAACTGCCCGCGAGCAATGGTCCCATGCCGGTGGTCTCTTGTTTACCCGGCGTGATGCGCAACAGGTTGCTGCCAAGGTCGTCGAATTCGCGCGAAATGTAGCCCTGCGCCGCCTCGCCCACGGCCACCAGCAGAATCACGGCGAGCACGCCGATGATCACGCCGAGCATGGTCAGGCCCGAGCGGACTTTGTTGAGGCGCAGCGACGTGGCGGCTATCGAGGCGTATTCGGCGGCGGTCATTGCCCAACAGTACAATACAACCATGTCGGGCGTTTCCAATTCATGGTCTCGAGCGCCGTCGTCGCTGGCGATCGGCGCGAGCGACGTACATGTCTGGAAGGCGACCTTGGACGCGACCGGGGAATCCCTCGCGGCGCTGCGGGGCGTGCTGTCCGACGACGAACGCGTCCGCGCGGACAGGTTTATACGGCGCATTCATGGGGATAGGTTCACGTGTGCGCGCGGGATGCTGCGGCGTTTGCTCGCGCGATATCTCGGCGCGCCGCCGGAGGCCATCGGGTTCCGTTACGACGAATTGCGGCGTCCCTCGCTGGCGCCGGGCCAGTTCCCCATGGACCTACGATTCAACCTCTCGCATTCCGAAGACAAGGCGCTATTCGCGTTCGCAATCGGCAACGATCTCGGCGTGGATATCGAGGCTATCGACGATCGCGTCGAACGCGACAAACTCGCGGAGCGCTTCTTCGCCGCGGGAGAAGTCGCCGCGTTGCGCGCATTGCCTGAGCGCGCTCAACGCGAAGCGTTCTTTCTCTGCTGGACGCGTAAAGAGGCGTTCGTGAAGGCGCACGGCAAGGGCATCGCGTTCGGCCTGGATCGTTTCGAAGTGAGCGTAGGGCCGGATCAACCCGCGCGGATCGTTCACGTCGATGATGGAGAAATGCGAACGGATGCGTGGGCGTTGCACGATCTGCTTGCATTCGACGGCTTTGCAAGTGCGCTCGTCACGAAAAGCGACATGGGGGCGCCGCTACTGTACGAAGTCTCCGGGTAACGCCGCTTTTCAAGCGGCGTAGGGTGTCGCGTCCACACGAGATAAACCCGCCGCTTAAAAAGCAGCGGTACCAGTGGATCCGCTACGCAAGAACTAGACACTCTGCGGCGTCGGTTCGTCCGCGCGAATGATTTGCTCCTCGACTCGCACCGCGCCTTTTTCCGGTTGTATCTCTTTGCCACGATGACTCGCCCATACCTGCGTGAATTCGGCACCGTAGAACAGGATCAGGCTCGAGTAATAGACCCATAGCATAACGAGTGCGAAGGACCCCGCAGCGCCGTAGGCCGACCCGAGA
>JBGTJY010000241.1:0-1719 GCA_041744855.1 Candidatus Hydrogenedentales bacterium | reverse complement strand
CCGCGTCGGCGGCCTCAAACCCCAATGGCGAATCCTCGAACACCAGACATTTCTCCGGTGCAACGCCTAGTTGCCGAGCGGCTTCCAAGAACACATCCGGTTCGGGCTTATGTCGCTCGGTGTCCTCCGCGGTTACGATCACATCGAAAAGTTCGGCGATTCCCATGTGAGCGAGTTGACGATCGATGATGGGTCGGATCCCTCCGCTGGCGACGGCCATCGGCAGTCGACCGTGATGCCGCCGAGCAATATCGACTACGACGTCGAGCGATTCGAGTTGATCAATCCGCTCCGCGAAAGCGTTTTCTTTTTTCACCGCCGCGTCATCGGCATCAATGGCTATGTTCTGTTCGCTGGACAGAATCGCGATGATTTTCTCGCTCGGCATCCCGCCCATCGAGTAAAAGCGATCTTCGGCGAATGCGATCCCATACTTTGCCATCGTCTCGCGCCAGGCAAGGTAGTGCAGTGGCATCGAGTGGCTGAGGGTCCCGTCGCAATCAAATATCAAACCGCCGAATTCGGCGGCATAGTCGTTGTTGTTCATGGACCTAATGTTATCAGTTTCCAGCTAAGCTGCACGCGTCCGCATGGTTCGGTCTGGCGTCAGCGACTCACATTGGTCGATCCATCGTTTCAATCGACGGGCGCTGGGTAAACGTCGGCCGCGAAGTTGCGCTTGACCTTGGCTGCTCTCGGAGAAACGTTGCAAATCCCGATGGAGACTCGATGCCGTTTCGCTCGCCAATCCTCGCACGCTGCGACGGTGAATACTGACCAACAACATCGCATCACGCGGCATCATGCCGGGGACCGAAGCGGCGAATCGGATCGCGCGGCGGTACTGCTGGATCACTTTCAACGCTTTCCGCGGCGCACCAAAATGCGACGCGACTTTTTCGCAATCGGCATACGCCAAATCGCCAGCCGTGATGATGCCCAGTTTCTGCAATCGCTGACAGCGACGGACGCTGCAAACTCGGATGTGTTCGAGCCTCATGTTCAGCAACCGCTGCCGATGTCCGACGTTGGCATCCGACCGTTTCGGCTTCCGCCCTTCGCCTTTTGGTATCGCAGGTTTCTTCGATCGCGGAGGAAACTGGGCGTAAAGCAAAACCGAATTCGGCGTCTCCGAAACGATGGGTTGCGGCATCGTTCGAGCGGCGAACAAACGCAATAGTGAGCGTATCAACATAGTTGTCCACGTGGAGTGAGAGAAAAGACAAGGCACTCGACGCATGCACGATTAGCGAAGAATCACCCCGCAACGCCAGAGCGATTCTCAAAACTCTCGATCTGTGTTCGGTCTACGGATTGGTCACGTGCGCCCATGGCGTTGGCGGCAATTCCATGACGGTCTCGGTGAGTTTTTTGAGATCCACCGATTCGTCTTCTCCGGGGAACCGACTTTTCCACAGCGACCAGATTTCGGTGAATGAGGCCGAGTCACCCGGCTCGATCGTTTCCGACGGTCCGATCGGTTCCACTTCGACGGTTTCGCCGCTCGGCGGCGCCCATGTCGAGAGCGTGATGGCAGCGAGTTCGTTGTAGTTTCGATCGGGGAACGTCGGGTACTGTTTGACGAACATCAATCCACTTGGCTGTTGGTGCGCGACCCAACCGGCGTAGCTGTCCATTCCCAACTTCGGCGTTGTCGGTGGTCCGATGATCTCCAAGAACCCATCACGGATGCGAATGTTCGGATCGTCGGGTTTGATC
>JBGTJY010000240.1:0-1976 GCA_041744855.1 Candidatus Hydrogenedentales bacterium | reverse complement strand
GAACTCGCGCGACGGCTCGAGGGGACGCGCGTCACGGCGAACTGTCTTCATCCCGGGGTTGTACGCACGAATCTCGTCCGAAGTTTGCCGGGATGGCTCGCGCCCGTGGTGAAAGTCGCCGGACTCTTCATGTTGAATCCCGAGCGCGGGGCGGAAACGTCGTTGTATCTCGCGACCGCTCCGGAAATTGCGGACACAACAGGCCACTATTTCGACAAATGCAAGATCGCCTCCTCGAATGAAGAATCACACAACGAGGCGATCGCCAAACGGCTTTGGGAATCCAGCGCGAAACTTGCGGGCCTAGGCTTTCCTTAGTCATTTGGCGGCGTTGTCTGGTCGTCACTAGAGGCGCTACGATGTAGCTTCGTAGGCTGCCCGCAGCGGAATCCCGTCTAGTGCACATCTATCGCGAAATAGTCGAAATAGTTAACGAGGGCCGATCCCTTGTGCTGGTAATTGTCGTGTCCGCGCAGGGTTCGACGCCCCAGAAGCCAGGCTCGAAAGCGCTCATCGACGACGCGGGTCGACAGTGGGGTACGCTTGGCGGCGGCCTGGTCGAGGCCGAGGGGCTGGCTAGGATGCGCCGCGCGATGATGGCGGGCGCGCCGGAGTTGTTCGACTATCGCCTGGACAACACGTACAGCCGCGACGCGGGCGCCATCTGCGGCGGCACGATGCGTATTTTCACGTCGCCGAATCCCGCTCGGAACGCCCAGGCGTATCGGGAGGCGCTCGAAGCGATTGAGCGCCGCGAACGGGGCGCCTTAATCACCTGCTTGCGCACGGGTAGCGTGCAGTATGTCGCTGAGGAGAACGCGAACGGCGCGTTCAAATCGCGCGAGGAATTTATCGCCCTACTCGCGAGCGAGCGCAACGCAATTCTCGAAACGGCGGCTGGCGATAGCGTATTCGTTGAACCGATAGTCGCGCCGGCGCGGCTGCTGATTGTCGGCGGAGGACACGTGGGCCAGGAGGTGGCGTTTCAGGCCGTGCGGCTCGGATTCACGGTAACGGTTCTGGACGATCGCGAGGAATTCGCGAGGCCGGAGTTGTTCCCTCCGGGTGTTCGAACGATTTGCGGTGATACTCGGCAATTGGTCAGCGAGTTTCCGCAAGATCGCGATTCGTACATTGTCCTCGTGAGCAAGGGACATCGTCCGGATGCCGAGGCGCTCGAGGGATGCATCCACGGCAACGCGGCGTATGTGGGGATGATCGGGAGCAAACGGAAGCTGCGCTTTATCCGCAAGCATTTCGTCGAAGATGGGATCGCCACCGTCGAGGAGTTCGACCGCGTGGTAGCGCCCATCGGCTACGACATCGGCGCGGTCACAGTCCCGGAGATTGGCGTCAGCATCGCGGCGCAATTGATCGCGGCACGGCGCAAGGGCAACGTGCTTACGACGGCGTTGTGGAAACGCGGCGCGCTTGTTGAGGCCGGAACCGCGCTGGACGAAGCTATAATTGCGGACGCCGCTGATCGGCCTGCGTGAAGATCGGGGCAATCGTTCTGGCGGCCGGGGAATCGCGCCGCATGGGCACGCAAAAATTGCTGCTGCCCTTCGCGGGTACGACGGTCATTCGGCATATCGTCGGCCAAGTGCGCGCTGGCGGGCTTGATGAGATTGTCGCGGTCGTAGGTCAGGATCGCGAACAAATCGAAAGCGCTCTTCAGGGTAGCGGCGCGACGACGGTGTACAACGCTCGGTTCCGGGAGGGCATGCTATCGTCCGTGCGTGCTGGCATAAGCGCTGCTTCACACGATTGGGGCGCGTATTGTATCGTCCTCGGGGATTCGCCCGCGATCGATTCCCGCGACGTTGCTCGCCTGGTTCAGGAGCTCGGCGCGAATCCGGGTTCCATTTTGATTCCGGTCGTGAATTCGCGCCGCGGACATCCCGTGATCATTCCGGGCGAATTTCGAGAGGAGATACTCCGCGAATTCGACGATGTCGGTTTGCGCGGCCTGATGC
>JBGTJY010000239.1:0-1766 GCA_041744855.1 Candidatus Hydrogenedentales bacterium | reverse complement strand
AACGCGGTGTGTCCCGTGTCGTGGACGCTGCCGTCGCACATGACGATGTTCACGGGGATGTATCCGAAGAATCACAAGGTTTCGCATACGGTGAATCTGTCGGAAGACATCGAGACGATTGCGGAACGGCTCGCGGGCGAGGGATACCTCACGGCGGCGTACACGGGCGTGAACGGTTACCTGCTGACGAATTACGGCTTTTGTCATGGGTTCGACTTGTACAACACGCCGCCGGAGGTGCGGCTTATCGAGGAAACGCAACGGCAAGTGACGGAGTGGCTCGATCATCACGAGCGCGGCAAGTTCTTTCTTTTCTATCACAACTTCGACATACACGGGAAACCGCCGCGGCCCGACGCTACGTCGAATTTTTACAAGCTGCCCTACTATCCGCCCACGGAGGCCGATTTATTTTTCGCGACGACGATGCCCGTGCCGCCGCTGCTTCGATTCGAGAGTTCGACTACACCCACGGGCGCGGACATTTTGAACCTGAACAATTTCAGCCAATTTAAGATCGACGAGCCGACGACGAGATACATCAAGGCGCTGTATGACGACGGGATTCGATATGTCGATCGAAATCTCGGCGCGTTTTTCGAGGACCTGAAATCGCGGGGAATTTACGATCGGGCGTTGATCATCGTGACGTCGGATCACGGCGAGGAATTTGGCGAGCATGGAAAGTTTTCGCACTGGCAAATTTATGAAGGGTGCCACCGCATTCCGATGCTCGTGAAACTGCCGAATAGCGAACTTGCGGGCGCATCGTTCAAACCGGTCGTGCAACTGACGGACATTTACCCGACCGTGCTGGACGTCTTGAAACTGGAGGCGCGGCAATCGACGGATGGACAGAGTCTCGTCGCGTTGGCGCGCGGCGAGATTACGCCGTACAACAAGGGCTACGGCGAACGCTTCAAACAACAGGCGCTGCGGACGGACGCTTGGTCGTTCGTGAACGATCCGGAGAAGCGCGCGAAAAAACTATTCGATTTGAGCGTGGACCCGAAGGCGCTGACGGAAGCGACCAAGGATAAGGCGGAAGTTTTCGCCGCGATGCAAGAGGATTTGTCGACGTTTTATCGCCCGGAGCAAGCGGGGTGGAACATCGAATGCCAGGCGAATCCGCTGCATGGGCCGTTCGTGCTCGAGGTGACGGCGCTGCTCGAACAGCCGGCGGCCGTGGTGGACATCGTGGATTCGGAAGGGGAACCCCTGCGCAACTTCGATAAGTATGAAGTGGTGAACGACGGCAAAGAGGTTAAGGCGTCGATCGTGCTCATGGATTATGACCGGGACATACTCGTGATTCGCCCGACGAGCGGCGCGGACAGGCTGCGTCTCGCGATCAAAACGAGCCGCACGCTCGACATTGCCATCGGGGATCAACCCGTGCGGCGGGGCATTGGGCTCGAGGGTTTGTTCGATTTGAATGAGTCGCAATTTCCGAAGCCGCCGGAGGTCGCGATTCAGTCGCTCGAAGTGCCGCGCGTGCGGATTTGGTGGGAGGAGCCGAGCGGGGATTTGCCGGCAGCGCAGACGTTGACGCAGGAACAGAAGGACCAGTTGGAGGCGCTGGGGTATTTGCCGGAGTAACGGGGCGGGGTTAGGGTCGCCACGAATTGCACGAATGGTCACGAATGAGATTTCCGATTCGTGGCCATTGGTGACATTCGTGGCTGTCTTCAGCGAAACACGGGTGGGTTGGCGTAGCCCAACGGCATTCCCGGATCGTATGATGTAGCCGTATGGCGACCCCCGAA
>JBGTJY010000238.1:0-8860 GCA_041744855.1 Candidatus Hydrogenedentales bacterium | reverse complement strand
CGCGATCGTCACCTCCGCGCGATAGGGCGTCAACCCGGAACCATCGATGATCGTGCCGCCGCGCAACACGATCTCCGGCGTTCGCGCGCCCACGATCGAGCCAGAACGAACGACCGCTCCCGCCGCGAGGGCAGAAGCGGCCAAAAACGCCCGCCGGCCAATGCTTCCCTTCATCCGTGCCAGTCCGTGGACAGAACTCCTCTGCGTACTCCGCGACCTCGGCGGTAAACGTGATTCCTACTCATGCAACAACACCGTAATATCTCCACTTCGGAAATTCGCCGTCGCGAGGTCCAACTGCTCATCGGCGTCGAAGTCCGCGGTGGTCACACTGAATGCTTCTAGGCCCGCGTCGAAGCGTCGCTGCGGTTCGAAGGTCCTGTCGCCGTTGTTGATGATGACCGACACATCCGCATGACCTGCATTAGTAACAGCCAAGTCCGGTATGGAGTCGCCGTCAAAGTCGCCGGTAATTACCGACGACGGAAAATCTCCCGTTGGAAGCGTAATCGCGGGCGCGAAGCCTCCGTCTCCGTCGCCGAACAGAACCGAGAGATTATGCGGAAAGTTGTTCACAGTAACGATATCGTTCGCCGAGTCGTTGTCGAGGTCCACAATAGTGAGCGCCGCAGGCTGGTTTCCCACGGTGAACGTGGTAACGGCGCCAAACGTACCATCGCCGTTGCCCGGCAGGATGGACACGAGGTTGTTGGTGCGATCGGTCACCGCCAAATCAAGCGTGTTGTTATCGTCGAGCAATCCAAGCGCCAAAGCAGTGGGACTAAATCCCACCGTAATGGCCGGGCCAAGGTTGAAGGTACCGTCGCCCTCGCCGAACAACACGGCGGCGTTCAAACCGTTCAAGACGACATTGTCTGTGTCACCGTCGCCGTCGATGTCCACAGTCACAACGCCGCGCGGCGAATCGCCGACGGCAACGCGCACTTCATCTTGGAACGTTGCATCGCCATTACCCAGTAGTATCGAAACGTCATCCGTTAGACGGTTCGTAGTCACGAGATCGAGAAAAGTATCGTCGTTAAACAACCCGCCCGCGACGCTGATCGGCGCGTCACCGACGCCGAAGTTCACGGCCGGACTAAACTCGCCATCGCCATTGCCCAATAGCACGGAGACGTCGTTGGAGCCGCTGTTAGCCGTAATTAATTCGAATGTGCCGTTGCCATCGAGATCGGCGGTGATGATCCAGAGGGGCGAATCGCCGCAGTCAATGTGCGGTTCGACCCGAAGCGTATCGTCCCCATTGTTCAGTAATACCGATACGTCATCCGATCCTATGTTCGCGGTGGCGACATCGTTCTGCCCGTCGTCGTTGAAATCTCCAATTCCGACCCCGGCTGGATTCGCGCCTGTGATAAATTGAACCGCTGGCCGAAACGTCCCGTCGCCATTATTGATAATCAGCGACGTGTAGCTAAAAGTTCGATCCGCTGTCACGATATCCAGGGAATCGTCTCCACCGATATCGGCGACCGCGAGCGATTCGGGCTGATCTCCCGCCGCCAACTGGAACGGTGCAGCAAAGCCCCCGACACCGTCCGCCAAGAGGATCGACACGCTTTGAGCAGCGCCGCATGCCGCTACGAGATCGACTCCTCCCAGTCCGTCGATGTCGACGGCGACGATATCGTCACATTGCGCGCCAATGTCCACAAATTCAGGCAAGCCCAAAACGCCGAAAGCGTTCGTCCGTATAATCGACAGTTGGTTGGTTGACCGGAGAACAGTGACGTAGTCGAAGTCGCCATCGTCGTCAATATCCGCCACCGCCGAATCCTGCGGACTTCCGCCGACTGGCACGATCTGTTCCTCACCGAAGGTGCCATCGCCGGTCGAGAGCCGAATCACAAGTTCGTTGGATCCGAATCTGTCATAAATCAGATCCCCGAAACCATCGCGATTGATATCCGCGCTCCGCACGAACGAGGCCGGATCGGGCAACTCAACCGCCGGCTGCACATCGAATGTCCCGTCGCCGATGTTGAGCAACAGGTTGAAATCCAGGGTAAACCGATTCATCGAAACCAGGTCAACGAACGCGTCATCGTTGAACAAACCGGCGGCCAAGCCCTCCGGCAATTCACCAACCTCATATCGGACTTCCGGCCGGAACGTCAGGTCAGCGTTCGCGATCAATACCGAGACGCTGTCGTTGCCAGGCCCGGCGCCCATATTGTTCACCGCGATATCGGTTATGCCGTCCCCGCTAAGGTCGGCCACGACGATTTCTCCGGGGAACGCACCAACGGTTTCGCGTGCTTGCGGATAGAGCGATGTCTCGCCCTCGCCTTCTCCCTCGCCTTCTCCTTCACCTTCTCCCTCACCTTCTCCTTCTCCCTCGCCTTCTCCTTCTCCTTCACCCTCTCCCTCACCGCCATCCTCGACGACCGTCACTGCGCACGTCGCTGACGCCAGGGTCCGAGTCCCTCGCGCCCTGATCGTGGCCATACCGGCCGACACCGCGGTCACCTCGCCCGCCTCGTTCACCGAAGCAACGCCCGGATTATTCGAAGTCCATTCGAAGTCTTCTAGAGGGTTGGTTGATACCGCATCGAGTTGCGCCCGTTCGCCCAACATCAATTCAACTGAATTTGGCGTAACGGTAACCCTGTGCTCTCGCGGCGGACAACCACAAACCACGAGCGCCAATACCCAGGAAAACCGGAGGAAATGGTGCGATGCAACGTCCATGGATCGTCTCCCGACTTAAGTATAGTCCGCGCTCCCCGGACTGGTCTCACCCAAACAGATAAAGCAGGTCCGGACAGAATAGCCCCGACCGGCAAATCTCGTCAAACAAAATATCTATTGAGATAGACACCCGCCTCAGCCCCTATCAACGCCAACATACCGACTCCAAATTCCACAATTTCACGTTTCCTCGCCAATTCGCCGTCGTCTACAATCCACCTTCATCTCATACTTCCCATGCTTCGCCAAGGAGATCCTCTCCGTGCCCACTACCCTCTCCCAACTCCGTGACCGCCTGGGCCGTGCGCGCGATCTCCGCTCGGCCGTCAACCTTCTCGAGTGGGACCAGGAAGTGAACATGCCGCCGAAGGGCGCCGAGGCCCGCGGTTTCCAACTCGCCACGCTCAGCGCCGTCGCTCACCGCGCGTTCACCGATCCCGAAGTGGGCGTCCTCCTCGACGCTGCGTCCCGCGACGGCCTCTCGAGCGACGACCGAGCGCTCGTCTCCGAAGCCCGCTACGACTACGATCGCGCGGCCAAACTTCCCGCGGAATTCGTGGAGCAATTCGCCAAACTCCGCAGCGAGGCTTACGAAGTTTGGGTGAAGGCGCGCAACGATCAAAACTTCGCGCTCTTCGAGCCGCATCTAGCTAAGATCGTCGACATGTCGCGAAAAAAAGCCGACTACCTCGGATTCGAGGAGTCTCCGTACGATGCGCTTTTGGAGGACTATGAGCGCGGAATGACGGCGTCGAAACTCGACGCGATTTTCGGCCCGCTCGTCGAGGCGCAATCGGCGCTCATCCGCCGTATCCTCGACTCCTCCAATCAGCCCGACTTCCCCTGGCTCGACCAAACGTGGGACCCCGACACGCAATACGCATTCACTTTCGAAGTCCTCCGCGACATGGGCTACGACTTCGAGGCCGGGCGGCAGGATCGTTCGGTGCATCCATTCAGCACGGAATTCGACATCGGCGACGTGCGGGTTACGACGCGCGTTGACCCGAAGGATTTGTTCGCGGCGTTGACGGGATCGATGCATGAAGGCGGGCATGCGCTTTACGAGCAGGGGTTCGATCCGCGCGACCGGCGGACGCCGCTTGCCGCCGCGCCGTCACTGGGAATGCACGAAAGCCAATCGCGCATGTGGGAGAACATGATAGGCCGCAGTCTGCCGTTCTGGAAACACTACGCGCCGAAACTTAAGGAACGCTGGGGCGCGCAACTCGAGGGCGTTACGGCGGAGGACATTTTCCGCGCGATCAATATCGTGCGGCCGTCGTTCATCCGCGTCGAGGCGGACGAATGCACGTACAACTTGCATGTGATCCTTCGCTACGAAATCGAGCGCGCCATGATAGAAGGGACGCTCGCGGTGCGCGACATTCCGGAAGTATGGAATGAGAAGGTGAAGGCCTATCTTGGTCTTGATGTGCCGAATGACGCGGTGGGTTGCTTGCAAGATATTCATTGGTCGCATGGGCTTATTGGGTATTTTCCGACGTATGCGTTGGGGAACTTGTACGCTGCGCAGCTTTTCGAACAAATCGAGCGCGACACCCCAAACCTCTGGGTCAAAATTGAACAAGGCAACTTCAAACCGCTGCTCACATGGCTGCGCTCCCACATCCACCAACACGGGCGGCGCCACACCGCTTCGGAACTGGTGAGGACGGCGACCGGACGGGCCCCGGATTCGGCGGCATACCTTAAGTACCTTGAGAACAAGTACGCCGGGCTCTACGGGCTGAGCTGAGGCGAATCCTCCCACGGCAACTCACGAACGCCGAGGGCGGTTTTCGCACCACCCCTACTCAATTCGATTCCAGCGGCGTCCAACTGTCTCCAGTTGCGGGTGGGCAATCGACGACGGAAACCTCGTCGGCCACGAGATTCACGAAGGTTTTCCAGACGCGGATTTGGCCTCCAAGTATCTCGTAGAAAACTAATTCGCCTTCTGCAGCGGGCAGTCCGTCCATGCGATACGTTCCAATTTCATTCGTGGCGACGGAAATGGTTTCTTCAATGTCGCCTCTTTCGAATGTGAGCGACGAGCTGTACTGAGCTTCTGCGTTCTCTTCGGCAATCGTTCCCTCCAAGCCTGCGGTACCAGTGGATAGATCGATGCTGGCATCGTTAGCGCCATCCGTAATCACGTCGAGCGAAAATAAGGCGCGGTGGTTAATATTCAAGCCTTCAATGTCATAGTTGATGGATATTTGGGCCGATTTTGCGCCAGCGGAAACTTCTCGGATTTTGAACGATCCTCGGTCATCAAGTTGGACTGTCCAGTAGTAAGAGGAAACGGGCTCTCTATCGTATACCTGCACGGTTCCCGACGGTTTCCCAACATCAGGCCCGTACAACAACGCTCCACCCAACGTAACGGTGCCATGAATCTCAGCGCTGGGCTGGAGTGTTACCAGGATCGGTTCATTCGGTCGCTCCTCCGGATTAAGTCGCAGCGTCGCGCGGGCGTAGCTGGAGTGCGCGACGTACAGTTCCTGGGTTTGCGGTTTCAATCCTTCGATCAGAAAAATTCCGTCGGGGCTGGACTCGCCAATGGCCGAGTTTTTCGAAAGCGGATCCGGGGGTGTTCGGGCGTAGAAATAGACACCCTCGATCGGCTCGCCGGCCGTGTCGCGTACGGTTCCGGAAATTGAGACTGGGCGCTCCAGTGGGATCACGATGTCTTGGACGGTTGCCGCAGATTCATCGATGGTTACGGTATGCTCTGCCGTCGCGTAGCCGTCCGCGTATACATGCAAGTGGATCTCCCCGGTCCGAACGCTCAACAGGCTGAAGACTCCGTCCTGATCCGCCACATCCAGCATCGTGTGGTTGAGCACGCTGAGGTCATCGTTCTGCCATTCCTCTGGGTCCATCTCTATCCGATAGGCGGTGATTAACGCGTGCGTATCCGCGTCGATCGCGCTTCCCTCGAGCACTGCGCGATCGGGCATGCGTAGTTCGACCCGATCTTGACCCGCCGGTATGTCCTCGATCGCGACGAAGCGATACTGTCTATGCGCCACCCGCACTTCGTACACCCCCTCTGGAAGATGGTCAATCTGATAGCTACCGTCGGTATTCGACTTCGCGATTCCTAGCTTGCCTCTATTGACGGCGCGCACGTCTGCATCGGCGATTGGCTGTCCGCGGCTGTTGAGTACTCGACCCGCGATACTGAATCCCGCATCGAAATGGATCTCTATTCCGCCAGTAGATTCTCCGACACGCACGGGGACCAGCTTCGCGTGGGAGTGCATCATGCTCGATTTATCGACGACACCGACCTGGTAAACATCCTCGGCGAGCCCTTCGATACGGAAGCGACCGTCACTCGACAGCGATCCGTTTGTCAGTGTGCCGAGGGCGTTCGGCGTTCTCATCGCATATGCAGCCTGGATGGATTCGATTCCGCCCGTGACGCGGCCTTCGATTGCGCCCGTTTTCGCTTGATCGAGAACGAGCGTCAGTCCGTGCAGACCCGATTCGGTGAGTAAGTATTTGAAAATGTTCGTCGTGAACGCGAAGCTGAGACTCGGCCCGTTGGCGCCCGTCGGTCCGACGACCCATTCGAACCATCCGCCGCGCCCGCCTTCCGCGCCGATGGGAAAGCCCGGATAGATCGGCTCGTCACCGGCGCTCACGCCATCGTAAATCTCGGCGACCGCAGCGCGCTGTTTCTCCGAAAGCGCGGTTATCGCCGCGAGATCGAGCTCGACCG
Source organism: Candidatus Hydrogenedentales bacterium (assembly GCA_041744855.1). Taxonomy (GTDB): domain Bacteria; phylum Hydrogenedentota; class Hydrogenedentia; order Hydrogenedentales; genus JBGTJY01. The sequence goes on along the minus strand of JBGTJY010000238.1, from coordinate 2,415 downwards.
CCGTCGGGTCGTCGATGATGCCGTCCTTGAGTCCGTCCTGCGCGTCGGTCTGCTCCATGATTGCGGCGTAGAGCGCATCCAAGTCCGCCTTGCCGATATACGTCTCCTTCAAATTGGCCGGGTCGGGGTAAAGCGTTTGCGCGATATGAATCCCCAACGCCGCGAAGCCCGTCCAGTCGAACGCTGGCGCACCGGCGACGATCCCGTCGAAGTCTTGCGGATATCGTTGCGCCTCCATCAGGGCTTGACCGCCGCCGCGCGAACATCCGACGAAATACGAATTGTCGGGCAGCTTGCCGTAATACGCGTGCATGATGGCCTTGGCGACTTCCGCCGTACGATGAACGGCCACGTGCCCGAAATTTACGAGCGCTTCCATATTGTCGAGCGCCCAACTGCCATCCGTGCCGGGGGCTTGGTGCCCGGTATCGGTGCCGACGGTTGCGTAGCCCGAATTCAAGGAAGAGCGCGCGGCATTCTGGACCGAACCCACAAGCCCGCCGCCGCCGCCCATGGCGAACTTCTCGTTCCAATCGTCGGGCAGCAGCAATCGAAATGAATCGACCCGGCGATCACGCCGTCCACGTCCAGATGCGCGACACGCGCGCCGTTGTTGGACGTCTTACCGTCATGGTGAACGGCGGACAGGACTTTTAAGTCGGGAAGAACGAGGGCGCTGACGTCCGCCGCCGAGATCGCGGGAGTGCCCGCGGAGGCGATTTGTGCGGTACAGACTGCGAACGCAAAGAAGTAAATCGACCTGAACATGGGAACTCCTCTCAAGTGAAGTCCGCGGTGACGGAAATGGACAACCCCAATTTGCAGCTCTGACGGCGATTGGAAGTCAATGATCTGTCATTCCGGGTCCCGGTTCAAGCGTCGAAGCCGCTGGGGGATGGCATAGATCGCCCCATCCGACCTGCGTAACATCCGTGACGGGTACCGGTACCCTACGCAAGCACCAATGACCCAGCCTTCGGGCAAAGTACTTCGTAGCTGTCGGTAAACTATTGACAAATGATTGTCATTCTGACTACACTTTGCTCCGATTCGCTCCGTCGCGGAAGGGGGACCCTCGAGCGTGTCTGATACAACTCTGGTAATTCGCCGATTTCCAATCGACGAACCCGCTAACACCATCACGCACGGGATCGGCATGGCGCTCAGCGTCGTTGCCCTGTGTGTGCTGATTCCCTATGCACGCAGCATGGACGATGCCACGCATGGCGCCGCTCTCGTCGTGTTTGGATTAAGCATGGTGATGCTGTACATGGCGTCGACGCTGTTCCACGCGGTCGGCCACCCCACCGTGAAGCCCATCCTGCAATACATCGACCACATTGCGATTTACCTGCTTATCGCAGGGACCTATACGCCGTTCGTGCTCATCTGCATCCCGGACGATCGCAACTCGAGCATGATCTGGCTGGTTTGGGGCCTGGCATTTGCCGGGGTTGTATTCAAATCCCTCACCGCGAATAAATATCCCATGCTCTTGGTGAGCACGTACCTTGCGATGGGCTGGTTGGGACTCGTGATCCTGCCGCCCGTCTTGCGCGTCCTTCCGAGTGCAGGCATCGCTTGGCTCGTAGCAGGGGGACTGCTCTACACCTTCGGCGTGTACTTCTACCTACGCGAACAAATCCGCCACAATCACGCCATCTGGCACTTGTGCGTCATGGCGGGAACCTTCTGCCACTTCGCCGCCGTCTTCTGGTTCGTGCTGCCCGACCACGTTTAGAAGCGACCCGCAACTTCTCCATGGGTCATTCTGAGCGCGAGCCAAGAATCTCGACCCAGCTAAACCCGGGGCGAATCGAGCGGACTAGATTCTTCACTGGCGCTCAGAATGACTGGCTTGGGTTCGCGCAATGACTGGACTCGGGTTCGTGCAGAACGACTGGACGTTATGGGATCGATTGTAGTGTTGCGATCAGTGCAACACCGTTACCCCCCGCGCTTCGAGCTCCGGAATCTGAACGTTTAGCGCATCTTCGCTCAGCGGATTCCCTGTCAGGTCGACTACGTCGCCGTCGCCGATTCCGAAATTCGCGACCAACGCGCCCACGTCGGTCACTTGATTGAAGTCAAGCATCAACGTCTCCAGCGAAATCAACGCTTCGATCGGAGCGAGATCGACGATTGCGTTCGATCCCAGGTGGAGCTCTCGCAGCGCCTGCGCGGACTCCACTCCCGCCAGGCCGTCGATCTCGCAGAGCTCCGCGCCAAGCACTTCGAGTTGCGTCAAGTTCGCCACGAATCCCAGCGATGTGATGGGGTTTCCCGAGAGGTCCACGTGTCGGAGCGCGGCCAGATTCGTCAATGCCGACGCATCGGCGACCGCATTAAAGTCGAGCCTCAAGACGCGCAGGTTGACCAAAGAGGCGATGCCATCGACGTCCTCGATTCGGTTCC
>JBGTJY010000237.1:0-2385 GCA_041744855.1 Candidatus Hydrogenedentales bacterium | reverse complement strand
CGAATCAGCTCCGCGAAGGCAACCATGTCGCCGCCGCGGCTCAGTTCGCCGGAATCCAACAAACGGTTGGTGTCGCGAATGAACTCGAAAACCGAGGCCAGCGCCGCGGATATGTTCAGGTCGTCGTCCATCGCCTCGCCGAATGCCGTCTCGCACGCCATGCACGCCGCCGCGAGGTCTTCGCCCGCAACGCGCCGGAGCTCCTTCAACCGCACTCGGAAATCCCGGATGCGTTGAATAGACTGGCGAGCCTGGTCCAGCGTTTCTGCCGAGAAGTTCGTTGGCTGCCGGTAATGCGTCGAGCGCAGGGCATAGCGAATCGTCAGCGGGTCGTGGCCCTCGGCGAGGAGATCGCGCAGCGTCACCGTGTTCCCCAGCGATTTCGATATTTTGCGGCCCGCGAGATTGAGGTGCGCCGCGTGCATCCAGTACTTCACGAATGGCTTGCCCGTCGCGCCTTCCGATTGGGCGATTTCGTTCTCGTGGTGCGGGAAGACGAGGTCCACGGCGCCGCAGTGGATATCGAAGCTCTCGCCGAGGTATTTCATGCTCATACACGAACACTCGAGGTGCCAGCCCGGGCGCCCCTTGCCGAATTCCGTCTCCCAAAACACCGCGCCGTCTTCGGGCACGTAGGCCTTCCACAGGACGAAGTCCCGCGCGTCTTCGGTCGAGTACTCGTCGAGGTCGACGCGGCCGCTCGCGCCCGCTTGCAGCGTTTCCACGTCGAAATGGCTCAGCTTGCCGTAATCCGGAAACGAGCTGATTTTGTAATAGATGCTGCCGTCCACCTCGTAGGTGTGCCCGTTGGCTTTCAGTTTGCGGATGAGGTCCACCATCTCGGCGACGTGCGCGGTCGCGCGCGGAAGGACCGACGGCGTTTCGATGCCGAGGGTTTTCATGTCCTCGAAAAACGCGTCTGCGAATCGGCCGGTCAATGACGCCAGGGATTCGCCGGTCTCGCGGCAAGTGCGGATGATCTTGTCCTCGACGTCGGTGATGTTCATCGCGTAGGTCACGTCGTAGCCGCGATAGCGCAAATGTCGGCGCAAGAGGTCCGGAAAGAGGAACGTTCGCAGGTTGCCGATGTGCGCGTAGCTGTAGACCGTGGGGCCGCAGGTGTACATCCGCACTTGGCCGGGAATGAGCGGCTCGAACACTTCTTTGGCGCGGGTTAACGTGTTGTAGAGACGGATGGGCATGGAAAAATCGGACCCCGAGGCAGGCCATCGAAAGGCCGGTGCGGATGAATCCGAGAATCAAACCACATTTCGGCGCACGCCCTCAAACCTTCGGGGCCGATGCGCATTTACGTCGTCCGTTCTTAATCGCAAAGACGCCGAGAGCGCGGAGGAACGCAGAGAGTTGGATTTGTTGGGAGGGTTGCGCGTATGTTCGCTGAGGGATTGTGTGGACCACCATAAATGAAATCGACAGAGGATAGGACCGGCAGACGAGGCATGTTGAGCGGCTTACGAGCCTGGTTACAACGACGAGAAGCGGACGAATTCCCCTCGCCATTCGACATCGACCCTACCGAAACAATTGGAAGAGTAAAAGTGGCATCGCATCGCAACCGAAACGACGTCACCATTTGCTCGTTCTGCGGTAAACCGCACGATGAAGTGAACAAGCTCATCGCCGGGCCAGATGTCAATATATGCGATTCATGCGTGGAACTCTGCACCGATATCATCGCCGAGGATCGATCCCGAAAGCGCGTTGCCTTGGCCGTGGATTCACCGAACTTTCTCCGCCCAACACTTACTTCCGAAGGTATCGTTTTTCGGCAGCTCGAGACCTTCGAAGATTACCAGGCCTGCGTCGATCTCCAGCGATCTACCTGGGGCGGCGATTTTACGGATGTCGTGCCGCTCACGATTCTTAAAGTGTCGCAGCGCGTCGGCGGGGTCACGGCGGGTGCGTTTGACCAGAACGGTCGAATGCTCGGTTTCGTCTACGGACTGACCGGCGTCGAGAACGGCAGGATCGTGCATTGGTCCGACATGTTGGCGGTCGTGCCGGAGATGCAGGGCCGAGGCCTCGGTAACCAGCTTAAATTCTTTCAACGCGAGCTACTGCTGCCGCTGGGCGTCGAGACGATGTATTGGACCTTCGATCCGCTCGTTGCCCGCAATGCCTATTTGAATCTGAACAAGCTGCGCGCGCGGGTACACGAGTACGTCGAAAATATGTATGGCGAAACGTCGAGCGACTTGCATCGCGGCCTCGGAACGGATCGTTTCGTCGCTGCCTGGGATTTAACGTCGGACCAGGTCGAATCGGCCCGGCGCGGCGAGACGCTGGGAATCGCGTCGGATGCTGCTGGTGCGCCGGTGCTCAATACCACGTGGCAGGTCGTCCATCCGGTCCCGCGGGATCCGG
>JBGTJY010000236.1:0-2501 GCA_041744855.1 Candidatus Hydrogenedentales bacterium | reverse complement strand
CCCGGATCGAAGCCATTCCCGGCGTCCATCATGTCGAGAATCTGCGAATGGTGGGCGGCGATGCGAGTAGTGCCGAAGCATTTTCCATTCGCCCCAACGAATTGCTCGAACCGTACCAACACGAAATCAACGTTTTGGTTGCGGATCGGAACTAGCACGTGTCATTGCCCACTCAAAATTTGGACGAGAAGCTGTTCGAGGAACTTGTCCGCGATGCCCGCGCGCTGATTCCCCGCTATTCCGATCGGTGGACGGATCACAACCTCCACGATCCGGGCATGACGTTCATCGATTTGTTCGCATGGCTCACGGAAATCCAGCGCTACAGGCTCAATCGCGTTTCTTCAAAGAGTTATCACGAGTTTCTCAAGCTTGCCGGATCCGATCTTCTGCCATTGCGTGCCGCGAGGGTCTACATCGGCATGGACAAACCGGGAGCGGCCATCGTTCTTTTTAGCGGGACGAAAATCGCACCCGTGGGAAAAGAGTCCCTTGTCTTTGAACTGGACAGGGACTACTTCCTCAACGATGTAACGCTCGTTAGGGTAGAGACGAGATACGACGACCGAACGATCGACCAGACCAGAGCAAACGAAAAGTCCGAGGTGCGTTTCGAGCCGTTTGGACCGCAGGCGCCCGTTGGGGCCGAGCTTCGATTTCGCCTTCGATGGGGCGACGCGATTCCGCAGAATCCTTACTCGGAGTTTCACCTCGCCTTTGATGTGTTTCAAGCCGACTTGCCGGCCGTAGGCGAGCACCGCGGCGAACCGGAGGAACCAGTATCCTCCGTCCAGCTCCGATGGGAATACCGTCCCGCATCGATCGAGTGGAGAGCGCTACCGGTTATTTTCGACGAGACCAATAATTTGAACCGGACGGGTTTCATCTTCTTCCTCCGTCCGGACGATATGGTGGGAGATGTCAGCGTTCGTTGCCGCATCGAAGCCGGGCATTACGAGATCCCTCCGGTGCTGGAAAGCGTCGATTTAAATCAAGTGAGGGCGGTACAAATCGAGACGATCCGAGACGAAGCAATCGAAACCGGCACGGGGCTTCCGGGCCAACAGGTTCGTCTCGCGAAAACGCCCAACTATCGATCGTCAAGTGCGTGGTCAGTAATTTATGCCGGCGACGTTTTGGACTGGTCTCGATTCGCGACAGAGGTCCGAAAGGTAGACGCCATCCGCGCGGCACTCGCCGCTCCGACCCTAACGTTGCTCGCGAGAATCGGCGCCGGAGAACAATTGAGTTCGGCCGAGCGTGTGCGAGTCGTGAGGGACGTGACAAACGCGCTACGTGTTGCGTATTTATTCTGCGATCAAACTTGCCGAGATCGATGCAAGGGGGACGAACGAAGCGCTGCTGCAGCCGCCAAACTGAGTTCGATGCAGGCGATAGTGCCGGAAGGGACAACGCCCGGCAAACGTGCCGTCTTGAATCGATGTGTGGCGGAACGCGTATTCGAGGGAGGAATCAATCGCGATGGATTGGTTCTGGAAATCGAAGACGCCGGCGAATGGCGGGTTTGGGATCAACGAAACGGTTTCGACGATTCAGGGCCAGCGGATCGTCACTATGTGCTTGACGAAAACGAAGGCAAGATCTTATTTGGGAATGGATTGAACGGCCAGGTACCAGCGAGAAACGCGAGAATTTGCGCCGCCTATTACCGTCACTCCGAAGGGGCAGGAGGCAATGTTGCGCCGGAACATCGGTGGTCGACTGGCCAAGTCACCGGCGCTCTGTTTGGGAAGAATAAGCACGCGGGCGTCGGCGGCGTAGCAGCCGAAACGGTCGAAGCGGGTCAGCGGCGCGCACGCACCGAATTCAATAACCGTGACCGGGCCGTTACCGCACAGGATTTTGAAAACCTGGCGAAGTCCACACCGGGATTGCGCATCGCGCGGGCACGGGTCATTCCCAATTTCCATCCCAGTTTCCCAACGCGCGAGATGAGTGATTGCGCGACGGTCGTGGTGGTCCCGCACGGAAGGCGCAGCGAATCCTCTGAGGATCCCTTTGTCCCGCCTGTCCCTGGCGATGCGTTCCTGGCGGCGGTACGCAGACATCTCGATCGGCACCGGCTGATCACCACTTCCGTCCACGTTATCGGAGCGAAGTACATTCCAGTTTCTATCGCTTGCACCGTTTCCTTTACGCCGGGTGTCGAACCGAAAGCTCTCGCGAAAAACGTTCGCGAACGATTGAATCGATTTCTCGATCCGATGGCCGGTGGTCCGGACGAGGGGCAAGGCTGGCCATTCGGAAGAGACGTCTTCCCCTCCGAAATTCACCAGTCGATCAAGTCGGTTGCCGGCGTCCAAGCCGTCACCGACTTAACCATCAACGGTTTGTCGAATGGAAAGAATCTCGAAATAGCACCGATGGCGATCCCCTATGCGGGAAAGCACACAATCTCTCTGGCTCCGGCAACTTCCACACGGCATCCGCAATCATGAATCCGCCGGAACAATATTCACACACTTTCCGAACCATCGACC
>JBGTJY010000235.1:0-7256 GCA_041744855.1 Candidatus Hydrogenedentales bacterium | reverse complement strand
AGACAAAAACGTCGCCCAAGCCCAAGATCGTTGATTGTGAGGCATTCTCGCGATTCGTTTTTTCGTGTTCTGGCGACGCAAATAGGTTGGCGAAGTTTTTGGAAGGCCCCGCAGGCAGGAATCTCTCCTTTGATATACAGTCTGCGAATACGCGGGGAGATTCCCGCCTGCGCGGGAATGACGAGTACGGAGCTTAGCGCGAATTCCCGCCGCTGCGGAAGGTCACTTCGGCATAGTCCGCGACCTCGCCCCGGAGTAGTGGGCTGGCGATTCCGTTGAGCTGCGTGTCGAAAAAGGCGCGTGTGAAATCGACGATCACTTTGTGCGCGCGGACGGGTTCGGCCTGGCCTTCCGGAACTGGAAACACCAATCACACGCCGCGGAAAGTTGGTTCGCAGTACAAAAAAATGAATGCGCTGCGGCCTAAACCACAGCGCACTCAAGGAGGGATGGGAAATTGGCGCCCGGCCCTACGGTCGCGTTGGCGGTTGGGATTTCCGCCCCGTCGGGTGGGTATATGCCGCTTCCCCGGCTGACATCCGTGTCATATAACGGCCTCGACCTCCGTGTCTCGGCATCGTTAACAGAACTATCGGCCAAGCGGCGAAAAACCTTTAGCGCCCTTTGTGACCACGGGGGGCACGGGGATCACGGGGGGAACTGCATGGAAAAGTCGGCGGATGGACGCTCGGTGAAGGTGTTGTCTGATTCGCGTAGGACGAACAGCGCTGCGAGGTTTTTTTCTTCGGCGAGTGCCAGGCCGGCCTCCGGTCCGAGCACCGTGAGGGCGGTGGCGTAGGCGTCAGCGGTGGCGCAGTTATCGGCGATTACGGTTACGGAGGCGAGGTGGGATGCGGCGGGCTGGCCGGTGCGCGCGTCGATGATGTGCGAGATGCGGCGGCCGTTGCGCATGTAAAAGTTTTGGTAGTCGCCGGAGGTGGCGAGCGCTTTGCCCGAGAGTTCGATGACTCGTTGCAGTTCCTCTGAACCGGCGATGGGTTTACGGATGCCGAGTTTCCATGGCAGGCCGCGGTCGTTCGATCCGCCGGTGCGCACTTCGCCCGCGACTTCGATCATGAAATCGTGGATGCGCTTGGATGCGAACCATGCGGCGATGAGGTCAACGGCGTAGCCGGGCGCGATCGAGCCTAGATCGCAATACAACGCTGGATTCGCTTTTTGCGCGGTGCCCGCTTCGATATCTACGCTCAGGTGTTCGTAGCCCGTGCGCTCGGCCAGTTGCTGAATTTCTTCCGGCGTCGGCTCGCGCGCAGGTCCTACGGGGCCAAATCCCCACGCGTTTACGAGCGGGCCGACCGTGATGTCGTACGCGCCGCCGCTCGCGCGGCTAACCTCCAACGCGAGTGCCATTACTGTCAGCGTCTCGCGCGACATCGGGAATGGTTCCGTCGATGCGCTCGCATTGAATCGCGCGATCTCGGAGTCGTCGCGATACGTCGACATCTTTGCGTCTACGTCCTCGAGGATCGCTGTCACGCCTTGCGCGATTGTGGATTCCGAGATCGGCGGCGCGACGGCTTTGATCGTGTAGGTCGAGCCCATCGTCTCGCCGTGCAGAGTCACTAACGGCAGGCCGATAGCGCTTTCGCCCGCGGGCCGCTGGCTCAATCGCCAGACGGTGAGCGCCGTCAAAACGAAGAGCCCTGTCACCATTGTGAGCAGGGCTCGCTTCGTCAGGGTTTTGGGCTGGCCGTATCCTTCCGGGGCCACGATCAACCGCCGAAATCGTCGAAGGCGATGTTCTCCGGTTCCACGCCGAGATTGGTCAGCATATTGATGACGGCAGTGTTCATCATGGGCGGCCCGCAGATGTAGTACTCGCAATCTTCGGGCGAAGGATGTTTCTTCAAATAGTTTTCGAAGAGCACCTGGTGGATAAAACCGACGGGACCTTTCCAGTTGTCTTCCGGCAGCGGCTCGGAAAGCGCAAGGTGCCAACTGAAATTCTTGTTGTTCTTCTGGATGCCGTCGAAGTCCTCGACGTAAAACGCTTCGCGCAAACTTCGCGCGCCGTACCAGAACGAGACCTTGCGCTGTGTCTTGATTCGTTTGAATTGATCGAATATGTGCGAGCGCATCGGCGCCATGCCCGCGCCGCCGCCGATGAACACCATTTCGTTGTTGGTATCTTTTGCGAAGAACTCGCCGAACGGTCCCGAAATCGTGACGGGATCGCCGGGCTTCAGACCAAAAATATACGACGACATGATACCCGGCGGGGTGCCCTCGGGCGCGCGCGGAGGCGGCGTCGCGATGCGCACGTTGAGCATGATGACGGTCTTCTCTTCGGGATAATTCGCCATGGAATACGCGCGGAAGACGGGCTCCGTGACGTGCGACTTGTATTTCCAAAGATCGAATTTGTCCCAATCGCCGCGGTATTCAGGCTCGACTACGAAATCCTTGAACAGAACATCGTGCGGCGGGCACTCGATTTGGATGTACCCGCCGGCGCGGAATGGAACGGTATCGCCCTCGGGCAGTTCGAGGACGAGCTCTTTGATGAACGTCGCCACGTTATGGTTCGAGCGCACTTTGCAGACCCACTTGCGGACTTCGAAAATCTCCGCGGGAATCTCGATGCGCAGGTCTTGCTTCACTTTTACCTGGCACGACAAACGGCAGCCCGCGCGCGCTTCCCCGCGCGAGACGAAGTTCTTCTCGGTTGGCAGCATCGCGCCGCCGCCCTCTCTCACGGTCACCTTGCAGACGCCGCAACTACCCTTGCCGCCGCACGCGGACGGAATGAAAATCTTCTCGGCCGCCAACGCGCCCAGGAGCGTGCTGCCGGCTGGGACGTGAATGGGCCTCTCTTCATTGTCGTTGATGATGATGTTCACTTCCCCGCCACTGACGAGCCGCGCCTTGGCGAACATGAGCAACGCAACGAGCGATAGGATGACAAACAGAAACATGAACATGCCGAGGCCGATGGTCGTCATCATGGGGTCGTATCCTCCGCAGGCGAGAATGTGCGGAAGCCGGCGAAGTTATCCGCCGCGATGTTTTTGATCGGGTTGTTCATAGTTGAATTCCGCCGAAGCACATAAATCCGATTGCCATCAAGCCCGTAATAATGTACGTGATCCCGAGTCCTCTGAGACCCGCCGGCACATTGCTATACGACATTTTTTCCCGGATGGCCGCGAGACCGATTACCGCGCCGGCAAACCCAACGCCGCTGCCTACGCCGAAAAAGCAGCTCTCGGTGAACGTGTAATCGCGCTCGACCATGAACAGGCACGCGCCGAGAATCGCGCAGTTTACCGTGATCAGCGGTAAGAACACCCCCAGCGCGACGTACAGCTTGGGGACGTATTTGTCGAGCACCATTTCGAGTAGCTGAACGACTGCGGCAATACTGCCGATGTAGCTCAACAGTCCGAGGAAAGACAAGTCTTGCAGCGCAAGCCGATCGCCGATGAAGGGCACCCAGGCCAACGCGCCTTCTCGAAGCAGATGGTTGTAGATCAGGTTATTGATCGGCGTCGTGATGCCGAGGACGAAAATAACGGCAAACCCGAGCCCGATGGCCGTCTCGACTTTTTTCGAGCACGCGACAAACGTGCACATGCCGAGGAAAAACGCGAGCGCCATGTTCTCGATAAAAATGGCCCTGATGAGGATGCTCAAGTAGTCCTGCATGGTGTTAGGCCTCTCTCTCAACTTGCTCGGGTTTGAGCGTGCGTAATCCCCAAACCATCAGTCCAATGATGAAGAACGCGCTCGGCGCGAGCAGCATCAGGCCGTTGGGAACGTACCAGCCGCCATCGTTGACGCTGGCCATAATCGTCTGACCCCACAACTTTCCGGAGCCAAACAACTCTCGGAGCGTGCCCGCAACCAGCAATACGAGGCTGTAGCCGGCGCCATTCCCGATGCCGTCCAGGAAACTCGAAACGGGTCCATGCTGCATCGCGTACCCTTCCGCGCGGCCCATCACGATGCAGTTGGTAATGATGAGGCCTACGTAGACCGACATCTGCTTGCTGACGTCGTAAACGAACGCCTTGAGCACTTGATCGACGACAATCACCAACGATGCGATAACCGTCATTTGCACGATGATGCGGATGCTGGATGGAATCCGATTTCGGATCAAGCTGATCGCTAAACTCGAGAATCCGGTCACGAGTGTCAAAGCGATAGCCATCACCACCGTCGGTTTGAGTTGCGTCGTGACGGCGAGCGCGGAACAGATTCCCAACACCTGCAACATCAGGGGGTTGTTGTTGAGCAGCGGATCGATCAACGCCTTGCGCGATTCCTTGTCAATCGTTGCCATCACGCTTTACTCCCTTCTTCTCGGAGCCTCGCCAGGTATGGGCCGAATCCCTGATCGCCCAGCCAGAATTGCAACAAATAGGTGACGCCATTGCTCGTAATCGTCGCACCTGAAAGTCCGTCGACGAGATGCGGGTCTTGTTCGGGCGGTCCCGCGGCTCCCTTGATCACGCGAATCACCGGCTCCCAGTCTTTATTGAAGGCCTGTCTGTCTTGCCACTTTTCCTTCCACCGCGGGTTGTCTACTTCCCCGCCCAAGCCCGGAGTCTCACCATGTTGATAAAAGGTGAGGCCGCGGATCGTCGTGGTATCCGGATCGAGCGACAGGAATCCGTAGAGCGTCGACCATAGCCCTTTGCCTTCCACGGGCAATATGATCTGCTGCGTCGCCCCGGACTCGTCCACCACGCGGTACACGGTGGCGTGCAATGGGATGCGCGGCACCTGGGCGGGATTCCGTTCGACGGCTGCGCTCGCGTCGGGGTCGTTCAGCGCCCGTTTTTGATCGTAGGACGGTGCATCCGGGTATTCGCTCGTTACGTAGTCGCCTGATGAAAGCTCGACAATTTCCGTCACGATGTTGTTCCGAAAAAGTTCCGCGGCTTCGCTCGTCGAATGTTTTTCACCGGCGCCCACCAGGCCCGCCAGAAGCAGGACCTTCATTTGCTTGTCGTGCAGGGCATTCACGGTCTGACGGTCTTTGAATAGGACCGCCGCTCCTGTCACGAACAAGGAGCAAATCGCGCAAACGATCGCGGCGAAAATGACGATGTAGCGGGCACTATTGAGTTGCATGGCGCTTTTGCCTGCGTTGAATGTTCGCCTGTTTGACGAAATGGTCTATCAACGGCGCGAACATGTTCATAAAGAGGATGGCCAGCATCCATCCCTCGGGATAGGCCGGGTTGATCACTCGGATGAGCATCCCGAGCAGACCAATCATGATACCGTAAATCCACTTGCCGGTGTCGGTAAACGCGGACGAAACGGGGTCCGTGGCCATGAACACGGTTGCGAACGCGAAACCCCCCAAAACCCAGTGCCAGTAGAACGGCACATCGAAAAACGGATTCGTGTCCGAGCCGACGAGGTTATAGACCATCACCATGATGAAGCTGCCGACGACGCAGCCCGCCATGGTGCGCCAAGACCCAATCCTCGTGAAAATCAACAAGAGCGCGCCGAGGATACAAAAGAACGCCGAGGTTTCCCCGATTGAACCGGGCATCAAGCCGAAGAACGCCTTCACCCACGAGTAGCCGCTTTCCTTCAGCGCTTGCAGCCCGCTGAGTTGTTCCGTCCCTGGAATCGGCGCTCCATAAAAGGCTTGGGCCAATAACGTAGCGCCGGTATAACCGTCGGCCACGTACCGCGGCGCGGTCGTATCCGCGGCTATCCAGCACTTGTCGCCGGAAATCTGCGCGGGGTACGCGAAGAACAGAAATGCGCGCGCGACGAGCGCCGGGTTCCAAATGTTCATCCCGACGCCGCCGAATATTTCTTTGCCAATAACCACGCCAAAAGAAATCCCCAGTGCCACTTGCCAGAGCGGAACGGTCGGGGCGAGCGTCAGGGGAAAAAGCGCGCTGGTGACGAGGAACCCTTCATTGATTTCGTGCTTGCGGATGATCGCGAAGACGGCCTCCCAAACACCGCCGGCCGCGATCGTCACAACGTACATCGGCAAATAAAAAAGCGCGCCGTAGAAAAAGCATCCGAGGAAACTGCTCGGATCCATGTGCAACCCGAGCCCTTGATACAGCCAGGTCTGCCACGACTCGAGGGGCGTTGCGCCGCGGCTAATTGCCAGAAACGCCTGGTAGCCGGTGTTGTACATCGCCATGAGCATGCAGGGCGAGAGCGCGACGACGACCATGATCATCATGCGTTTCAAATCGATCGCGTCGCGCACGTGCGAAGGGCCGCGCGTCACGTAACCGGGCGTAAACAGGAACGTGTCCTGCGCCTCGAAAAGCGCGTGAAACTTCTCCAGCTTCCCGCCTTTACTGAAGAGCTTCGCCTGCTTCGCCTGTAAATCCCGGATAATGCGCATCAGCCTTCCCGATCGATTTCACTGAGAATTTGCCGCAAATACGGGCCGTAATCGTATTTGCCGGGGCATACAAACGTGCACAGCGCCAGGTCTTCCTCGTCCAGCTCGAGGCAGCCCAACTTTTCGGCCTCTTCGAGATCGCCGACGATGAGCGAGCGCAGCAAGAAGGTCGGCATGATGTCGAACGGCATCACGCGTTCATAGGTACCAATGGGGACCATCGCGCGCTCAGAACCGTGGGTCGTTGTCGTGAGTTCGAATTCTTTATGCGGCCTAAAGATCGAGGAGAAGACGTTTAAAATCGAAAACTTGTCGGCGCCGGGCTGAAGCCACCCCAAGAAATCGCGTTCGCGTCCTTCATGCAAGGCCGAGACCTGGTGATGAAAGCGCCCGAGATACCCCATCACGTCGCCCGCCGCCGCACGGCCTGACAACACCGAGCCGGATATCGTGCGGATCTCGCCCTCCGCCAAGTCGCCCGCGGTCAGCTCATCGATAGAAGCCCCCACGCGCGTGCGAATCAGCCGCGGCTGCGTGACTGCGGGGCCCGCGAGCGCAATCACGCGCTCGACGTCGAGGCGCCCATAGAGGAATAACTTGCCGATCGAAATCACGTCTTGATAGTTCAAGTGCCAGGCGACATGCGTGCGATTGACGCCTTCGAGCAGGTGAATGTGATAGCCCGCGGTGCCAGCGGGGTGCGGTCCCGCGAATTCTTCGACCTGCACGCCGAGATGCGGATCCGCAGTCACCACGGAGCCGCGTTCGAGGCAAAGGTATACCGGGCATTCCTCGAGTTTTGTGACGCACAGCAAGCCGAGCGCAAAGGCCTTTTCGTTCCGCCGATAGACGACATCGACCGACGGCGCGTGCGGATTGCTATCGATTGCCGTGACGA
>JBGTJY010000234.1:0-3184 GCA_041744855.1 Candidatus Hydrogenedentales bacterium | reverse complement strand
GCAAGCGGAGCCGGGCGATCGACGGTTATCGCATCGCGGGTACCTTGCCGTACACGCTGCCGGTTCCGCTCGTGTCGTTTCCTCGCGCGGGGAGCAATTTTTTGCAGATGGTGTTGCAGGCATCGAGCGGGCTGCGGTGTCAGACCATTTACGCGCCGTTGGACGATCGGCCCGAGGCTACGCTGACGGTGAAATCGCATGCGCCTTCGCCGGAGTATTTGTTCGACGAGTGGCGTCGTTTTCTCCCGGACGCGCAGCAGCAGCCCGGCAAGGCGATCATTCTGAGACGGGACCCGCGCGATTTGATGATTTCGTTTCTCGAATATACGCGCGACCGCCGGCAATGCGAGATCGATTCGGCTGAGTTTTTGAATGGCGTGGATTACTTTTATGCGAGCACGATTGATCGGGCGTTTCAACGGAGATTTTTCCTGGGTGGGATGAGCGTCGCCGAGGCATTCCGAATGTTCGTGAAGGAATGGATTGCCACGGCGCCAACGGCGTTCGGGGAAGTTCTGCATGTGCGTTACGAGGAACTTGTGCGCGAGCCAAAGAAAGCCTTTGGCGAGGTATTCGATTTTATGAAATTGGATTGCGAGCTCGCCGAAGACGTGTTGTCGCACAAAGTATCGCTCTACGGCGACGCGAGCGGGCGTGAACGCGGCATCGCGGGCGGATGGGAGATGCGGCGCGAACAGTATGCTCCGCTGATCGAGCAAGTTCATGAGCAGTTGGGCGAGGAGCTCAAAGTTTTGGGTTACTCGTAATCGCTCGTGGCCACGTCCTCCGAAGGGCTTTCCGCACGGGCCGACACAACGGCGTTTGTGGGTCTGGGTTTGTGCCTTCTGTTGCTCCTGCATTTGGCCGTGAACCTTTGGTGGATGCGGCGGGACAATTTGCCGCAAGTGGGCGACACGGCTGTGCACATCGCGCAGGCGCAGATTTATTACCGCGTCCTGACGAATCCCGACGAACCGAGTTTTATCAAGCGCGTCGCGGCGATGCGGCATGTGCCCTTGGGCTGGTATCCGCCGGTGGTGCATGTGCTGGGCGCGTTTTCGGCGCTGTTGTTTGGCGATGAGAAGTCGTCTTATGTGCTCGTCGATACCGTCACGTTTCTGGCGCTCATCACGGCGGTCTACTTTCTTGCGCGATCGATGTTCCCGCCTGGACTTGCACTGTACGCCGCTGCCGCTGTAAGCCTGACGCCATTCTTGGTCGGGATGTCGCGGCTGTTTCTGCTCGATCTGCTTTCGGCGCTCGTGGTTGTGTTGGCTTATATCGCGATCGTGAAAAGCGACTCGTTTCGAAGGCCGATGTGGATCGCCGCGTTGGCGCTGTTGACCGCGTTTGGATTTTGGGTGCGTTGGACGACGCCGCTTTACTACGCGTTGCCGATTCTGTGGGTAATCGCGATTGGTTTTGGCCGGAAATCGCAGGCGCCAAGTCGGTGGTCGCGTTCGACCGTCGTGGGTTTTATCGTCCTGGGCGCGGTGAGTGTGTCGGCTGTGGGGGCGTGGTTCGTTCGCTCCGGCATCGATCTGCGCGAGATTTACGAGCAGTCGTACGCGCCGATGCAGCAGGATGTTCCGCTCAGTCAGGGCGAGACGTGGCTTGCTTATCCGTTGATCGTCATCAACTCCGGCGTGTTTCTTCCCACGGCGATACTCGCCGCGATTGGCGCAATCGTTTCGTTGATGCAGATCAGAAATCGTGGTACTGCGCTCCTTTTCATGGCGTGGGTGGTGACTTCGATTTTAGTGCTCACGCTCTTGATTCCGATTCGGAATCCGGCGCCGCGTTACGTGATACCTGCGCTCGTGCCCGTGGGGCTGTTGGCTGTTGTCGCGGTGACGGCGATTCGAAATGCGCCGCTCAGAAAAATGACGATGTCCGGATACTTGCTGCTGCTTGTGTTTCAGTTTGTGAATGTGACCGCGGCGCCATTCGGCCGCTACGGCACATTGGCTTTCGATGTTCCGAGACCGTTTGAATGGCCTCGGCATGTTGCGAACCAAGACTTGGTGGTGTTCACGGATCGGGTGAACGCGTCGGGGGCGAAGTATGGTCCGCCGTATCGCGGTGAGAATTGGATCGAGACTGCGCTTGGGGCGATTGCGGAGGCGGATTCGACGCCGCATCCGATTGTGGATCAGGATGCGAAGTATTTGTTGATCGGGACGCAGCGCTCGGCGGTCGCGGGCGTGCAGCGGGACTATTGGCCGAAGGATCCCCCCCACTCCGGGCACGCGGTGCGGCGGGTTCCGGGGTATTACGTGGAGGTTTCCGGGACCCATACGGTTGATTATGTCGATGGGAGATCCGGGCGAGCCGAGTCCGTGCAGCTTGAGAAGGCAGAAGGACTTCGCGTCGCGTTATTCTCCCAAATTCGAGTCTCCGGTGAATCCATCGCAGGCCTCGCCGGTCTCTCGCTTGCGCTGGAGCCGCGATCTCCTGTGTTGGTCGGGTATACGGTCTCGATCTCGAACGACGGCGGTAAGACCCTAGACAGCATAGTCGAGGTCAATAGCAATTGGCAGCGGTTTATTTTTCATGCGTTCGAACCGGTGTCGGCCGACGTGCTCACCATCGACATAAATTCCATCAGCGAGGGCGCGGATTTTCGAATTGCACAACTCGAGTTGTACACGCGGATTCCGCAGCCTCGGCCGCTTATCTTGACCGGTTTTTTGACCAACGATTCGGTGGATGCGATGAAGCCCGAGTGGGTTGACGTGGCCGAGTATGCGATTTGGGTGCGGGCTCGAGGTGAATCGGCGAATTCGTTGGCGGCGAGTTTTCCGGGATTCGAGTTGATGAGGTCGTTCGATGCGATGCTTTCGGGGTATTGGGAGCCGCGGACGTTTCATGTGTTGCGAAAGCCGCCGCGGGAGGTGATTACTTTCGAGAGTTGTCCTACGCTCGATGTGCAGGTGTCGTTCGACAATTATCCCGAGGGACGGTGGGATTTGCCGTGGTGGCGATATAACTGGTGGACGGGGGTGTCGAATCCGTCGCGGATGGAGTATTGGAGCGCGCCCGCGCCAGCTACGATGGAGGCGGATTTCGGGGCGTTGTATGAGGTGGATGGGATCGAGATTGTGCCGTATTCCCTCGAGACGGGAATTCCGGAAGTCCGCGTTGAATATCAGGCGGAGGGCGGTGCGTGGTTAGGACTGGCGCC
>JBGTJY010000233.1:0-1712 GCA_041744855.1 Candidatus Hydrogenedentales bacterium | reverse complement strand
CCAAAGATTCACGCGATCGGCCCAGAGCAAATCGAGTGGCACGACTCGTTAATTCTGCGGGGGATCAAGTCCCTGCCCGTCCGGCTGGCGCATGCGAAGCACTAAAACGCGGAGGCGCGACCGCGCCTACTGCAAAGTGCTCCAAGACTATTGCAACTTTATCCATGTCGCGGCGCTTTTGCGCGCAACGCGCATCAGCTCGAACAACGCCGCAATCATCGTCACCCCATCCTGCTCAAGCCGGTGCGGATTGATGAATTCCCAAACGATCTTGCCTTCCGGGGTCACTTCAAACGCGCGGCCATTCTTCGTCTCCGTAATCAGCGTGTTGCCGTTCGGCAGCCGCTGCACGGCGCCGCAGTATTCGGTGTAAAACTCCTCGCCTTCGCGGTCCCCGTAGGACCACGCGATGTGTTGCGAGAACGGGTCGACTTCAAGTATCCGCGAGTGCGTGTCACGCCCGCAGTTGTCGAACACTAGCAGATTTCCGTTTTCAAGAATCGTCGATTCGTGTTGTTTCCGCCAAAGGCCGCTCATGACCCAGACGGTTTTTTGCGCGATGGGGTCGATCACGGCGATGGCGTTCGTGCGATGGATCGAGATCAGAATGTTGCCCGCTTTGAACGCCTCGGATCGATCCGCGAGCCGACCGTCGATCACCTCGATCGTGTTGGTGTGAAACGGATCGACGTCCCTCGGAGCCTGCGCGAGCATGGGTTCGTAGTCCGAATTACGGAAACAATCGAAGAGCGAAATTTGGTTTTTGAATTTCCCGTCGCGGTCCAGCACGGTGACGTAAGGATCGAGGACCTCAATTTTCGGGTCGAACCACGGAACGAAGCGCAGTTCCCGCGTCAGTGAGTAGATGTCGCCGTTCGGCGTGACCCAAAAATCGTGGTGGTTGCCGCCCCGATACGTCCAGAGCAGTCGCGAATCCTTGTCGAGCTTGATAAGGCCAATCGCGTCGTGTAGCGCAAGCAGATCGCCGTTGGGGAAGAGATACACTCGCCGCCAATTCAGGTGCCCCGTCACGCGCTGATAAGGCGGCGGCGCGTAGTCGGGCCAGATGCTCGCGAAGTCGTGCGACCAGCGGTGCATTTCCCGGCCGTCCATGTCGATCAACACGGCCTCGGGCGCATGGCCGGAAATGTACAGATTGAGTCCATCGAACGCCGCCGAATCGTGAAGAGTGACCCCGGATTTGGGAGGCGCGGGATTCGATGCGGGCAAATAGCCGAGGGCGTTCAAAACGTCGCGCTCGGATTCGGTCAGTGATCCGCCCGCACGCGAAGCGTAGGGGTACCAGTCGCCCGGGGGCCTCGAGGCCCCGCCTTCGGAGCTGGTCCCAACGCTGATGTTCTCAAGCCAACCGCGGTCGTTCACGAAGTATCCGCCGACGAAGCCGACGAGTAGAGCCACGACCAGTGCCATCCACGCAAGCCAGCGCATTCAAGTGTCCCCGCACGTCCGCCCGGAAAAGAAGCACACGGAGGCCGTCGATCGAGACTAATTTCGGTTAAATCGAAGCGCGCCGTGGATGACCGCCAGGATCTCGATCCGATCGGCTCCGACAAAGTAGAGCGAGCGATATGGCCGCACGAGCAATTCCCGAATTCCCTTGTCTTCGAATTCCGGAACGAGTTGGCCACGTTCTGGAAAACTCTGCAACGATTTCGCGGCTCCCCTCAATTTTCGGGCAAACGTTTGGGCAT
>JBGTJY010000232.1:0-4350 GCA_041744855.1 Candidatus Hydrogenedentales bacterium | reverse complement strand
CGACGTTGTAGCGCGTCGACAACACCGCCGCTGTGAAATCCTTGGTCGTCGTCTTGCCGCACGACCCGGTAATCGCGAGTAGCGGAATATTGAATAGCCGCCGATGTTCCGAGGCGAAGGTCTGTAGCGCATCGAGTGTGTTGGGGACGACGATGCTGACGCCGCCAGGCACAGGCTCAGTCACTATCGCCGCAGCTGCGCCTTTTTCGAACGCCGTCTTCACAAAGTCGTGGGCATCGAAATTCGGGCCCGACAGTGCGAAAAAAACGTCGCCCTCTTGCAACGTGCGCGTGTCGGTGGAGACGCGCGAGAAGCGTGTCGAGTCGCCGGGTCGTTGCACACCCAACAGGACGGTCAAGTAGTCGATGGTGTAGGACCAGCTCATGCGTCCGCCTTGGCCGATAACAGCTCGCGCGCGACTTCGCGATCGTCGAAATGTATTTTGGTCGTGCCGATGATTTGATAATCCTCGTGGCCCTTGCCCGCAATCATCACCAAATCGCCGGGCGATGCGAGTTCGAATGCCTTCGCGATCGCCTGACGCCGGTCGGCGATGACGAGATAGTCGTCTTCCTTGCGCTTCGCGGCTTGCTGCATCCCCACTTCCACATCCAGCAAAATGCGCATCGCGTCTTCGGTGCGCGGATTGTCCGACGTAATAATCGCATAGTCGGCCAACTCGGCGGCGACAGCGGCCATCTTCGGGCGCTTGGTGCGATCGCGATCGCCGCCGCAACCGAATACGACAATAACGCGACCACCGGTAACGGCGCGCGCGGCCTGCAGCACGTTGCGCAGGCCATCGTCGGTGTGCGCGTAATCGACCACGACGGCGAAATCCTGTCCGCAATCGACGCGCTCGAATCGTCCGGGCACGGAGTTGAGACTGCGAATACCTCGCACCAGCGTGTCGAAATCGACTCCCAAGCCGCCGCACACGGTGACCGCCGCGAGGGCGTTCGACACATTGTGGCGGCCGAGCATGCTGGTCTCGACATCGCCCTCGCCCCACGGTGTAGTCAGGTGAAAGCGGGTCTCGGTGAAGGTCAGTTGCACGTTCGTCGCGCGACAATCTCCCGTGCGTCCGAACGTCAAGCACGGCACGGGCGAATCGTCGCGCAAACGCTTGCCGTAAGGGTCATCGATGTTCACCACCATGAATCCGTCGCGTGCCGTGATGCAATCGAGCAATCGGCGCTTCGATTGGAAATACGTCTCCATGTCGCGGTGGTAATCGAGATGGTCCTGCGTCAGATTCGTGAACACGCCCGCGGTGAATACGATGCCGGCGACCCGCTCTTGATCGAGCGAATGCGAACTGACTTCCATCGCCGCGTGGGTTCGGCCAGCCGCTTTCGCGCGTGCGAAGAGCGAGGCCAAATCCTCCGCGAACGGCGTCGTGTGTGGCGCGGCGACGATCTCGGGGCCGATGTCGTATCCCAAGGTGCCGAACGCCGCGGTTGGATGTCCGGCGGTTTCGAGAACGGCCTTCGTCAGCGCGACCGTGCTCGATTTTCCGTTCGTGCCCGTGACGCCGACTACCATCATGTCGCGCGTGGGATTACCGGCAAGCGCATGCGCGGCGATTCCGAGCACGCGGCGCGGATTCTCGACACTGATGTACGGCAGGCCCGAATCTTTTCCGGCGTGCGAGCCATCGCCCACAATCGCGATCGCGCCGGCGTCGCGTGCGGCGGAGATGTAGTCGTGTCCGTCGACTTTGCCGCCGCGCAGCGCGAAGAAGATCGTGCCAGGCCGCACGCGGCGCGAGTCTTCCGTCACGGCGGTGAACTCGACCTCGGGGCCCTTGCCGGATCCGCCGATTGTGCCCGACCCGATCAGCTCGCTAAGTTTCATTCAACGTTTCCTGCGGCGCCGTCGAAAAGACGAGTTGGCAGACGCCGACATCGTCGAGCGGCGTGCCGGCGGGCGGGTTCTGACCTATAACCCTGCCGGCGCCTTGCGGGTCCCATGCAAGGCCGAGCGCGACTAAGTGGCTTGCGGCTTCGCGTTTGGTCATGCCGGAAAAATCCGGTAGGCTCGGTCCAGCGGGCGCGAGACCGTCGGCGGCGTGACGCAGCTCGAGGTCGATCGGCTCGATGAGCTCCTCGACCGGCTCGTACAATTCGAGATTGAGCCGCGCCACGATGGTGTCGGCATCGGCCCCGGGCAATGCAGGAATTCGCGCCGCGGCGACGCGCGTAGCGCGGTCCATGTCCGCCGGCAACATCGGGTCTTCGGGAACGTTGAGCAGGATGAGGGCGTTGCGCATGACCTCTTTGAAAACGGGCCCACACGCGCGCCCGCCCCAGTGCTCGCCATATTTCGGTTCGCGCATCACGACGACGCAGACAAGGCGGGGATCGGCGATGGGCGCGAAGCCGGCGAACACCGCAGTGTATTTGCGCTCGTAATAGCCGCCGCCTTCTTCTTTGGGCCGCGCGATCTGCGCCGTGCCGGTCTTGCCGCCGACGCGATATTCCTGAATAGCGGCGTAGCGGCCCGTGCTTTCCTCACCAATCACGACTTCGTGACACAATTCCTTCATGGTCTCGGCAGTTTCGGGCGAGAGGATGCGCACGGGCGCGGGCGGCACGTGTCGATAGGTCGATTCGCCTTCGGGGCTGATCGCGCGCGAAACGAGGTGGGGCTCGATGAGGTAGCCGCCGTTGGCGATGGCCGCAAATGAGCGAGCGAGTTGTATCGCGTTGACGGCGATTTCCTGGCCAATCGGCAACGAGCCCATGCTCAATCTTGACCATTGCGTCCGCGGCCAGACTAATCCAGCGCTTTCCATCGGCAGGTCAATGCCCGATTTCGAGCCGAAGCCGAATCGTCGTATCCACGATTCGAGCCGCTCGGGACCGACAATCGACGCGACTTTGATCGTCGCGATATTGCTCGATTCCGCGAAGCACTGCCAAAACGGGATGACGCCGCGGGGGTGCGTGTCGCGAATGGTGTGGCCGTACGGGTTGAACGAGCCGTTTTCGCAATCGATGAGATCGCTCGGTGTAATGAATCCGAGCTCGAGTGCGGCGGACGCGGGCACGATTTTGAAAGCCGATCCGGGCTCGAACACGTCTACCACCGCTCGGTTCTTTCGCTGTTCGGCCGCGAAGTCCCAGTAATGATTCGGGTCGAAGGCAGGACGCGTCGCGAGCGCCAGGATCGCGCCGGTGTTCACATCCATGAGCATGCCCATCGCGTGGGCGGCTTGGCGATCGGCGAGCGCGTTGTCGAGGGCCAATTCCATCGAGTGCTGCAAGTCGGCGTCGAGCGTCAGCGTGACGTCGTCGCCCCCTTGCGCGGGTTCGAATTCGATTGTCAGGAAATTCAGGATTCGGCGCTTGCGATCGACTCGGGAGACTTTTTGTCCGGGCTCGCTGCGCAAATAGGAGTCGTATCGCGATTCGATGCCTTCCTGGCCCTTGCCTTCGCGATTGGCGAATCCGAGGACATGCGCCGCAAGGTCGCCATTGGGGTAAAAGCGGAGACGTTCGGGCTTGAACATCAGCGCGTCGTCGTCCGGCGCGTCTTTAAGTTCGCCGATCGCGGCGATCTCCTCGTCGGATAGATAGCGCTTTATCCAAACGAAGTCTCGCTTGTTGCCCGTCGCCGCGAAGGCTTCGCGCACGCGCTCCTGGTCGAAATCGAGTCGCGCGCGGAGGTAACCCAACATGGCGTTCGGCTCTTCTGTCCGGCTCGGGTCCATCGCAAGCGACAACGTGGCGCGATCGGTGGCGAGCAGTCGGCCTTCGCGATCGAGGATGTCGCCGCGCGGGCGTTCAATCGGGGTCCTGCCGATGTGGCCTTTTTCTTCCGCCTGAAACCGCACGTCGGGGAACAGATGAACCCAGACGAGGCGAGTTCCGATGGCCGCATACGCGCAGACAAAGATCGCCGCCACAAACGCGAGCCGGACGCGGTGGCGTCTTCCGGCGGAAGCTTCCGCCGCCGACTTTGCTGCGCGGCTTTTTTTGGCCTTCTGCGTTTTCTTAAACATGTCGTATCGCTTTGGCGGGCCTAGTCGGCTACTGAACTCGCCACCGGGACTTTCTGGGTTTGTACTTCTTGCGGTTCATCTGACGCGGAAACGGGCGTCGCCGTGCGCCAGTCGTCTTCGAGTTCGATCACGACAACGTCGCCCGGCTCCGGCACGACCAGACCCAAATCGGGCGCGGCGGAATCAATGCGCGAGATACGGGTTAGATGCGATTCTTCGGTGCGAAGTTCCTGGATGTGTTCATGAACCGTTCGCATTTCCTGTGTGATTTCTCCGTGGCGGTAGTGGTCCGCGAGAATGCTGGTGCGGAACCATGCCTCGCAGAAAAAAATAGTGAATGGGAT
>JBGTJY010000231.1:0-1966 GCA_041744855.1 Candidatus Hydrogenedentales bacterium | reverse complement strand
GATCGTGAACGCGCTGGTGCGGTACCAAAACTCTTGCAAGAGTTTTCCGCTGTCGCAGAGCTGCTGTGGATTCTCGCTCGCGGCCACGATGACATAGGAATTCGTCTTGATTGCCTTCGCGCCGCCGAGTCGATGAAACTCCCCATTGTCGAGCGCCTTCAACAGTTTGCTCTGGAAATCCGGATTGGTCTTGCCGATTTCGTCTAGGAACAAGGTGCCGCCCTTCGCGCGCTCGAAGAATCCGGCCTTGGCGCTGAATGCCTTGTCGTGGGCGCCGCGTTCATATCCAAATAGCTCCGACTCGACGAGCGTGTCCGGAATCGCTGCACAGTTGAGTTCCTCGAACGGACCTTTCCGATGGTTCGAAATCGAGTGAATCAGTCTGGCCAACGCGCTCTTGCCCGTGCCCGATTCGCCGAGGAAAAAAACCGCGCGGAGCTTGCCCGGAAAGACGTCGCTGTTGAGATAGCGAAGCGCGGCCTGTTCCGCGAAAAAGAGACAATTCCGGAATCCCTCCGACTCGCCCCACACGTGGTGCTCCCGGCACGCTTCGATCATGCGCTCGGACGGTTGACGCGAGACGACGTTCGTGTCGCGCGCACGGTAGGACTCCAGTTCGCGCAACGCCATCACCAATGGCCGCCCGATGCGCAGCAGCACCTCGACGATGACGTTCGCGTCTTCGGTCTCGAGCGCGGAGCCGTCCGCGTCGAATTTCGCCGTGACGATCGAGGCCTGGTCCATCGCCGACGCGGCCGGGTTCGCGCCGTGCGAGAGACACCAGACGCGCGTGGCGCGATCTTTCGCCACGAACGTGATGAATCGATTCTCGTTGGAATCCTCCGCGTTCGGTGGCAAACGTTGCGACAATTCCTCCCACACCCCCGCGGCCTCCGCGATCTCGCGGACCGCATCCAGGCCGCCCTCGACGGACGCGTGGACCTGCTCGGAGCGCAGCAGCACTTCAAGCGATTCGCGCAGACCGCGCGTGACGTCTTCGCACCGGTTCGCGCGCATCATATGGTTGGCGCAGGAAAGCAACGCGTCCGCCCACCGCACGCGGCGTTGCACGGCCTGCCACAGTTGCACGTCGTCGAACGCCGGCAGCGCGAAGGTTTCGTTCGGCGTAAAGCGCTTCAACGCATCGTCCACGAGGTGGCGAGGCAGCGCCCCATCCGAACGCGCATCGATGTGAATCGTCACCTGCCCCAGGCGCAAGACGCTCGGGATCGGGAGTTCGCTGGGAGAAAACACGACCTTGCCGTTAAGCAGTGTGAGATTGCTCGACCCAAGGTCCTCGACCCAAAGCCTCCCATCGCGTCGAAAGATATGCACGTGCTTCCGGGAGACCGTACCGCGCTGCACGGAAGAGAGAAGCGCGGGCAGCGGGAGGTCGCTCTCGGGACCCCGGCCAATCATGACCGAGAAGTCGCGCCCGGTATCTTCGATGACGGTCCAAAACTCCTTATCGTTTCCGAGCGAGAGCGCTAAGGTCCGTTTGGGCATAGGCGGAGTAACTATCCAAATGTCGAGAGGGTGAGACCGGGGATTATCCAAGACTTGGATAGTCCGAAGCGAGTTCAACGCGTTCTGCCGCGAATTTCGGTTCGATTTCAAGCGCCACATCACAGGCACAACTCCATATGGATCAGCGGTTTATCGGCGAGAGGGGGTTTGTTTCCAGCGCGATGTTCGGCGTGGGGCAGGCCCGGCACACCGGTTGCCTTTAGGGGGTCCAAGTCAACCCGGAAGCCGAGGGGCTTCCCCAAAGGAGAACGTCGATGAAACGGTTAGGAGCTAATCCCCAAATGGTTCGTAAGGCGCTTGTGGGAAGCGTTGCAGTTTGGGTGACGCTCGGTTCCGCACAGGCTCAGAACGATGAAGACCCCTACACAATTGAACTACGCAACCGGACGATCGCGACGGATGCGAAATCGGTCATCACGATGCCGGTTGGTCACGCGAT
>JBGTJY010000230.1:0-4101 GCA_041744855.1 Candidatus Hydrogenedentales bacterium | reverse complement strand
GCATGGTGCGGATCGCCGAAGAATGCGTCGGCGAGCCGGTCTACCACTTCCACTCGAAGCTCATCCAAAAAGAAGCATATTCGGGCGGCGCGTGGGTCTGGCACCAGGATTACGGCTATTGGTATCAGGACGGCTATCTCTACCCGCGCCTCGTCAGTTGCTTCATTGCAGTCGATCGCGCGACGCAAGAAAACGGCTGCCTGCAAGTCCTCGCCGGCTCGCACCACATCGGCCGTATCGAGCACGTCGCCATGGGCGACGAAAAAGGCGCGAACAGCCAGCGCGTCGAAGCGGCGTGCGACCGCCACAAACTCGTCTACTGCGAGCTCGAGCCCGGCGACGCCGTGTTCTTCCACTGCAACGTCCTGCATCGCTCGGACCAAAATCGATCGCCGAACCCACGCTGGGCACTAGTATGCTGTTACAATGGCCTATCGAATGGCCCCCTGAACGCGTCGCAATCTCCACCGGTCGAACCCATCGAAACCGTTAGCGAAGCCGACATCCGCAGCTTGGGAGTCCAGTTCCAAGAGAACGAAGTCTCATTCCTAAAGCACTGAAGTGTAACGACTTATAAACATACGTCTTGCGGCCCATTGACCCGGCGGGTAAACTTCATAGGGTACGAGTGTTTGGGGGAAGGAACCGCTCGCCGCTACGTTCAGGCGAATCCGCGCAGGGGGTAGGCCATGGGGGTCCAAACGGGCGTCGTGTCGCTCGATCTCGCGTCATTTCTGGAGCACGATCCGCGGCCCATGTTGGCCGCCCAACTTTCGGGCGACCTCGTCTACGCGAATCCGGCAGCGGTCGAGCTCTGTGCCGCGCTGTCCATCGAAGGTCCCGAGGCGTTGCTGCGCCGCGAACATCGCGAGCTCGCGCAAGTGGCCATCGCGCGCGGACGCAGCATCACCAACATCGAAGTGACCGTGCGCGGCCGGGTCTTCGCGTGGAACTACCACCCTGTGCCCGAGTCGGGCCTGATCTATCTCTACGGCGCGGAAGTTACCGAGCGAAAAAAACACGAGGACAAAATTCGCGCCTACAGCCGCGAACTCGAACGCTCGCAAGCGCAACTCGAGGATGCCCTCGCGCAAGCCCGGCGCCTTGCCGAAGAAGCCGCCGAAGCGAACAAGGCGAAGAGCCAATTCCTCGCGAACATGAGCCACGAAATCCGCACGCCCATGAACGGCGTGCTCGGCATGACGCAGCTCCTCCTCGAAACACCGCTCGACAAAGAACAGCGAGAATACGCCGAAATCGCGAATCGTTCCGGCGAAGGGTTGTTGCAGCTCATCAATGACATTCTCGATTTCTCCAAAATCGAGGCCGGTAAGCTCCTGCTCGAGCGCATCGAATTCGACCTCCGCACCAGCCTCGAGGAAGTCGCCGACCTGCTCGGCGCCAAATGCTTCGACAAAGGCGTCGAATTAGTCGTCGACATCGATCCCGATATCCCGAGTGTATTGCTGGGCGACCCCGGCCGCGTGCGCCAGGTGATCATCAACCTCGTCGGCAATGCCATCAAATTCACGGAACGCGGCGAGGTCGCAATTACCGCGCGTATTGAAGAAGACCTGCCCGGGGATATGCTCGTCCAAATCGACGTGCGCGACAGCGGTATCGGCATCCCCGCCGATCGTCTCAGCGCGCTCTTCCACGCGTTTACCCAAGTCGACGCCTCCATGACCCGCAAGTACGGCGGCACGGGACTTGGCCTCGCCATCAGCAGCCAACTCGCCACCGCCATGGGCGGCCGCATTTCCGCCGCGAGCGAGTTGGGCAAAGGCAGCACATTCAGTTTTTACGCGCGCTTCGAAAAAACGGCGGCGGCCAATCGCTGTGTCGTGGATTGCGACGGCATGGCGGCGAAACGCGTGCTGATCGTCGACTCGAACGCGGCAAGCCGCAAGGCCATCGCGAAACAACTCAGCACGTGGCGCTGCGAAGTCGTTGAGGAATCGAATCCGAATTCGTGGCTTCGCTCGATCGATGCGATGTCCGACAGTCCGCTCGACGCAATGATCGTCGCCATCGAAAACTTGAACGACGCAATCGCCGCCGCGCAATTACTCAAGACGAAAGCGACCGGGGCGATTCGTCTCGTGTACGCCGGCACGCCGCCGAATCGCCGCAATGCCGCGCAATTGTTATCGAGCGGATTCGACGCTTACCTCAGCAAACCCGTGAAACAGCGCCATCTGCTCGACTGCCTCAAATCGGTCATCGGCGAAGATCGACCGGCGATCAATGCGAACGAAGAAACGCGCAGAGTCCCCCGTATCGAGGACTTCGCCCTCAACGAAAATTTCCGCATCCTTCTCGTCGAAGACAATCCGGTCAATCGCAAAGTCGCCGCAAAGATGCTCGAATCGCTGGGCTACTCCTGCGACTTCGCCGAGAATGGCCGCGAAGCCGTCGAGGCTGTCCAACGAGCCCGCTACGACCTCATCTTCATGGACTGCCAGATGCCTGAGATGGACGGCTACGACGCGACGCGCGCCATTCGAAAATACGAAACCGAGAATGGAG
Source organism: Candidatus Hydrogenedentales bacterium (assembly GCA_041744855.1). Classification (GTDB taxonomy): domain Bacteria; phylum Hydrogenedentota; class Hydrogenedentia; order Hydrogenedentales; genus JBGTJY01. Next base: position 1,572 of record JBGTJY010000230.1, on the reverse strand, counting down.
AAACCCATGCGCCACACACGGCCATCGTCGCACTAACAGCCAGCGCGACCGAAGGCGACCGCGTCCACTGCATTGAGGCGGGCATGGACGATTTCCTAACGAAGCCGATCAAGAAAGACGCGCTCGCCGCAATGATCGCGAGATTCCTGCGCGCCGATGCGCTTACACCCGCGTGAACAAGCCTCTTAGGACCGCGTGAATTGGCAGACCGTCTCGATGTGCGGCGTGTTGGGATACATGTCGACCGCGACGACGCGTTTCACGTTCCAGCCCGCCGCCGCGAGTAGTCCCGCATCGCGCGCAAGCGATCCCGGATCGCACGAGACGTACACGATCGTTTCCGTTTTTGCCTTCGCCAGATAGCGCATCAGCTCCTTCGCGCCGCGACGCGGCGGATCGAGCAATATTGCGTCCCAAGCCCGTTCCTCGATGTGCCGCCGAAACGACCGTTCCCCAGCCACGCGATACATCCCACGGCCCTGCGCCTCCGCCGCGCCAATCGCGTAGGGGTCATGGTCCAACCCCACGACCTGCACCGACTCCGCGAGCCCAAGCGAAAAATTGCCGCTCCCGCAAAACAAATCGAGCAACGACTTCGCCTCGCCGATAAACCCGTGCGCAATCCGCACCAACGTCCGATTCAACAATAAGCTCGACTGCGAAAACGCGCCGCACACGATCGGTACGCCGTCGAATGCAAACCCCGCGCGCTCCTCATCCTCCGGTCCACACGCATCGGCGAATACTTCGCGCAACGCAGGCGCATGCGTCTCCGACCACGCCAACACTTCGTCGCCTTCGGGATTCACCACCAGCTCGACTGCCCCCGGCACATTCGACGCGCGCAGCCCCTGGAACGCCGCATTCAGTTTCGCGTGGCACAACGGGCACGAAGCGATATCGACCACGTCGTGCGAATCAGGCGCGTAAAAACCGCGCTGTGTCCCATCGCTCTGAAACGTCGCCCGCGTGCGGTACCCCAAGCGCAAACCCGGCTCCTCGGCCCACTCCACGTCCACTGCCAATTTGCCGATGCGCTGGAAACATTCCCGCACGATCCGCTGCTTCCACTCCGCCTGCGCGGGATAGGCGAAATTGATCCATGGACAACTCCCGCCGCACCGCGGAAACGTGGGACATGGCGCATCGATCCGAAATGGCGAAGGCTCGATCACCTCGGCAATCTTGCCGTTCGAGAAGCGTTTCCCGCCGCCGACCACTTCGACGCGCAACCGATCGCCCGGCAATCCGCCCGGAACGAAACACACGAGATTGTCGATCCGGCACACGCCCTCGCCGCCATTCGCGATTGAATCGATAGTAACCTCGTGTTGCGCGGACATGACCGGAGAAAAACCTCAAGTTGAGAATCGCGTATTGTATACTCCGCGATTGGTCGTCCCCTAGCGATGCATCCCGCGATCAGCATTCGTGCTCGTAATTCGTAATCGTAATCGTAAACTTGGCGAAGAAACTTTGAAACCAGCATTCGTCATTCCAAGCAAACCTACCATGGCACGCGCATACACGTTAGCCGCCTTGTTATTCGCAGCAGCGTGTCTCGGCTGCACC
>JBGTJY010000229.1:0-4713 GCA_041744855.1 Candidatus Hydrogenedentales bacterium | reverse complement strand
GCTAGGGAAAACGCGATCCCGTATTTTCGAGAAGTAGATACCCTCGTGAGGTGTTTGAAACAGACTGTATTTCCGCTCGAGTCCGAAACGGACGAGATCGAAATGACGCTCGGCGCTGACGGAATGCTCGACTAAGTCCATTTCATCGAGAGGAGGTGATTGCATTGGCAAATAAACCACTCAAGCCAGGTGTTCCGGCACCCGCTTCGGGTCAATATCAACAGATTGGATCCAAAGGAGGCAAGGGTAAGGAGGTTACGGTTGTAAAAGGCAAACCGCTTCCGCCGACGCCTTCTTCCGGTGGAACGTACAAAATGGTTGATCCCACGAAGAACAAGTCAGGACGTGGCTAAGTCGGTTTCGTCAGCGCCGCTAGTCAGCAGGCAGTCGATAGGATGGGAGAGTCGATCAGGCTCGGGCAAAAAGATTCGGTATTACTTGCTAATTGTGAAATCGAAACATCGAAAGCATTTGCGCTAACAGCACTGCTTAGGACTGCGATAACGAATGGAAAAACGTGAAGTTATAGCTCGCTGGGGTGGGAAACGGGAAGGGGGCAGCCTATGTTTGAGGTGAAGGAGCGGTTCAAGTTATCGGATAGTTTTCTTGACCAGTACCGCAGTAAACAGCCGAAGTGGGGGCCGCTTGGCTATGTGACGTTCAAGCGGACGTATGCGCGCGTGATGCCGGGCGAGGATGGCACGCAGCGCACCGAGGAGTATTGGGAGACATTGCGGCGCGTGGTCGAGGGCTGCTACACGATTCAGCTCAACCACTGCAAAAGCCTCAAGCTGCCCTGGATCCCCTACAAGGCGCAGAAGTCCGCGCAGGAAATGTTCCGCCTCATGTGGGACTTCAAATTCCTGCCGCCCGGCCGCGGCCTGTGGATGATGGGCTCGGACTACATTTACCTGCGCGGGTCGGCGGCGCTGAACAATTGCGCGTTCGTATCGACCGACGAAATCGAGGTGAGCTTCTCCGAGCCGTTCTGCTTCCTGATGGATATGTCGATGCTCGGCGTCGGTGTCGCGTTCGACACGAAGGGCGCGGGCAAGGTCTTCATCCAGCAGCCGCAACAGGGCGGCTACACGCACGTGGTCGAGGACTCGAAAGAGGGCTGGTGCGACCTCGTGCGCGCGATCCTCGATTCGTACGTGGGCAACGGCAAACGTCCGTCGCACATCGACTACGGCAAAATTCGTCCGCTGGGCGCGGCGATCAAGACCTTTGGCGGTATTGCGCCGGGCTCCGGGCCGCTGATCGAGTGCATCAGCAATATCGACAAGATCCTGCACCCGCGGATTGGCGAGCGGATCAGTTCGACGGACTTGACCGACCTCATGAACGTCATCGGCAAATGCGTCGTGTCGGGAGGCGTGCGGCGCACCGCGGAGCTCGCGCTGGGCCAAGCGGACGACGCCGAATATCTCAAGCTCAAAGACCCCAAGCTGCACGAGGAAAAGCTGAAGGAATGGCGCTGGGCATCGAACAACAGCGTCGAGGCGGACATCGGACTCGACTACCGCGAGCTCGGCATGCAGACCGCGAAAAACGGCGAGCCGGGCTACTTCTGGCTGAACAACGCGCGCGCGTACGGCCGCCTGAAAGACGGCGAGACCTGGGACGATGCGAAGGTGTCGGGGACGAATCCCTGCGCGGAGCAGAGCCTCGAGTCGTTCGAGATTTGTAACCTCGTCGAGACATTCCCCTCGTTGCACGAAAGCATCGACGACTACAAGCGCACGCTGAAATTCGCGTACCTCTACGCGAAGACGGTCACGCTGATCCCCACGCACAACGAGCGCACGAACGCGATCATGCTGCGCAATCGGCGCATCGGGCTGAGCCAGTCGGGCATTGTCGAGTCGTTCGAGCGCCATGGCCGGCGCGAACATTTCCGCTGGTGCGACGAGGGCTACCAGTACATCTGCAAGCTCGACCGCATCTACTCGCAGTGGCTGTGCATCCCCGAGAGCATCAAGAAGACGAGCGTGAAACCGAGCGGCACGGTGTCGCTGATGCCGGGCGTCACGCCGGGCATTCACTACGCGCACGCGGAGTTCTACTACCGCACGATTCGCATCGACAAGACGAGTCCGCTGGTCGAGCAAATTCGCCGCGCAGGGTATCGCATGGAAGAGAGCGTCTACGGCGACAACACGATCATCGTGTATTTCCCGGTGCACCAGGAACACTTCGATCGCTCGAAAGACGACGTGTCGATCTGGGAACAGGTCGAGAACGTCGCGCAGATGCAGCACTACTGGGCCGACAACCAGGTGAGCGCGACGGTGACGTTCAAGCCGCACGAGGCGCGCGACATTCCGCGTATCCTCGAGCTCTACGAGACGCGGCTGAAGTCGATTAGCTTCCTGCCGCTCACCGACCACGATTACGCGCAGGCGCCGTATCAGACGATCACGGCGCAGGCATACCGGCTCGCCGCGGCGAAACTTCAGCCGCTCGATTTCGCCGCGCTCAACACCGACGAAACCGAAGACATCTTCTGCGACGGCGACAAGTGCGAGATCGCCCCGCCGAAGGACCTGCCGGAGACGGTCGAAATCGAATTCGAAGGCGAACCAGAGACGCCAGTTCCGCAGCGCCCGTCCAACGGCAAGCGCCGAGTGGAGGAGCCGGTTCCGGCGAAGTAGTAAGAGGCTACCAGCGTTTTCGGAGCGCCCGCGAAAGTCGCGGGCGCTCTTTGTTTTATTCTAAGCGAGGCGGCGGATGCGCAATTTTGTAGTGCGGGCTTCCAGCCTGCTGTGCGACGTCGAGCGTGCGCAGGCTGGAAGCCTGCACTACAATACGGCGCGCCTCAGTGAGGGAAAGACGAAGCCCGCCGCGCTCGAAAGCATCGACGAAGCAATTGCACTTTGTCTCGATGTCCGTGCCGAGTTGGGCTTAGCGACGATCTTCTAGGTCGACCTCGCCGATTCCCCGAGGCTCTTCGCCGTCGATCATCACGACGTGTTTCTCTTTTCGGCACCTCTCCGCGTACTTTCCTTTCACGCCCTCTTTGAAAAACTTTGAAATATCGTATTCCGGCCGAAGATCGTCGTCTTTTTCGTTCATTTCCGATTCCTTGTTGTGATACTCGCTCATCGTTTCCCTTGACTCCGCCAGCGCGCTTCCTGCCGCGCGCGCCGTTCGCGCTGTCCCATCATCACTTTCGTTAGCCACTCCTCCACATCGTACCCCATCGGCAACATAAGTTTGATGAATGGACCTAGAAGCGAATCGTTCCAGAGATCACAGAAGCTGTCGTACAACTGAACGTGATTCTTGAGGCGCAGATTTTCCGTGTACGGAATATGCAAATGGACACTGTCGAGGTCGATGAACACGAATCGTTTATGGGTGTCAGTCAGAATATTCTTGCCTGACAAATCCGCGTGATACGCGCCGATTTTCGTGAGCGAGTTCACGGCGTCCGCCAGTCCGCGCAGAAATTGCGATGCGCGCTCCGGGTCGCCGCCGATGGTGCGGGCGGCCTCTTCGACGTTTACGAAACCATCCAAGTATTCTGTGACGGTCGCACTGTAAGTCACAAAACCGCATACGCGTTTCTCGATATATGCAATGGCCCGAGGTACCCAAACGCCGCGCGCTGCCAGGTATGCGCTGATTTCCCACGCGCGGCGAAAACGCGCGCCATCGCGAAACTGACCGAGATAGTCGACGAGCGATTGTGCCCGAAACTCCTTGACGATCATCGATTCAATGCGGCGCGTCGTCCACGTCGATGCGGCTTTCACGACGATTCCAGGCTGATTCAAGGCATCCAGTATCTCGGCCCACACGATGCCGGGCGTGCATACAGCCTCCGCGCCATGGGGGACCTCGATTCGGCGTCGGGAAGAGGACCATTCGCCCGGTACATGTTCCACCGTCACCGCGCTCCGCCCTCCAGACGGCCGCACGATCGCTTTGCCAGCGTAACCCGCGTAGATGCCGAGCGCGTCATCATACAGCCCTCGCTTCAGCATCGAATACGCCAGCCGTTCCAAATTCCGCATCCGTTGCCGCTCACTAAGCTGCGCAACGCGCTGCGCCTTGTCGAAATCGAGCACGTAAACGCCATCAATGCCAACGAACAAATTCTCGACCTGCAAATCCGCGTGAATGATTCCAGCGTCGTGTATCCGGCGGATCGCGTCGCCGCACCGCTTCAACACTTCCTCGCGATTCGCAGGTTCGTTCGCAAGATACGCGAGGAGATTTTTCCCCTGGATTTGGACAGTCGCGATGCTGCCGGTGTAGAAGCCTCGGTGTTCTTCCCAGACCGCGCCTAGTGGCCGTGGCACCGGCAGACCAGCGTCGTATGCTGCGCGAAGGATCTCGAGTTCCCGCAGCGGACGATTCACGCGCCAGTAGCGATCGTGAATGAAATGGCGAATGAATCCGCCGCGTCGATACGGCCGCAGGATGCCTGGACCGAGGACGGTCTGAAATCGATAGACCCGTCCGCGCCCGCCAAGGAACAGCGGCTCGAGCGGTGCGTCTCCGAACAGTGCCGCCGCGATCGCCTCGCGATCGGCGGCGAGCACCCGTGCCGTCTTAGCGTCTTTCGTGACGTCGATGAATTCGTCCACGCGGCAGATTGTGCACGTCGGGGTGTGTATTTATCACTTGCGGCGTTCGCACCAAACCCGGACGCGGAGGACCCCGTCCCTCCCAGTGCCGGCGATTCGGGAGGGACGTAGTCCTCCG
>JBGTJY010000228.1:0-1632 GCA_041744855.1 Candidatus Hydrogenedentales bacterium | reverse complement strand
GCACCTCCTCGACGACTAAGTGCATCTCTCCGTACTCGGCGCGCATGATGTGTAGGGCTCGGCGATAATTCGCCTCCGCCTCGGCGTAACGCCCGGCATCGCTCTGAATCCTGCCAAGGACGACGAAGCCCCACGCCGTCTCGGGATGTTTGTCGCCGTGGAAGCGCACGTGCATCGCGATTGCTTGGCGGCACAACGCCTCCGCCGCGACCAAATCCTGCTGCCTCTGCTTGTCCTCTGCCAGCCGATGCAGGACGTTCGCGAGTTCGCCATGACCTTCCGGAAAAATCTTGTAGCCCATCGTCAGGGCTTCGTTCGCAACCGCTTCCGCTTCCAGAGGTCGATGTTGCCAGCCGAGGCATAGTTGAAGCGTAGAAAGCGTTTCAATCACTTTCGCGCTGCGGATCCCGTTTGCTTTGTAGATCACCACCGCCTCGCGGAAGTGCCGTTCGGCATCAGTGTGGCGCCTCGCCATCAGCAGGTTCCAGCCGAAGTCGTGAAGGCTTTGTGCGAGCGCCTCCTGCGCATCCGGCGAGTTGCCGGCGTTGCCCGCAAGCTCGCGCCGGATCGCCAAAGCGCGCTGGAGGTGCGGCTCGGCCTTGTCGGTCATGACCAGCCGGCGATATGCGTTCCCGATAGCGGCCCGGACGGCCGCTTCAACTTCCGGTTGCCCCTTCAATTGATCGCTCAACCTAAGCGAAGACTGGTCCAGAAGTTGCCGGACCGTGTAGTCCACGCCCTTCGCCTGGTCGGGATTGGCCGAAGTAAGCATTTCCTGGAGCAGATCGCTGACGGTGGTGGCCTTGGCCGCTTCGGTGCGAGCATTGAGTTCGTTGCTTCGTGCAATGGCGCGCTGTCGGCTGGCCTGAACGAAACCGATCGTGCTCAAGGCCAATCCAAAGGACAGCGCCAGCACCACGGCCGCAATTGCGGCCACCGGACCCTTGTTTCGTCTCGAAAACTTCCGGAGGCGGTACGTTGCCGATGGCGGGCACGCTTGCACCGCCTCGTCGTTCAAATACCGCTCGATGTCGGCGGCAAAGCCAGTGGCCGTTTCATAGCGACGGTTCCGATCCTTCTCCAATGCCTTCATCGCGACCCAATCCAACTCGCCTCGCACCAGCCCGCTTAGTTTTTTTGGCTCCAAGTCGCGGTTGGCGGCGATGCTTGGAAGTTGATCGGTCGTGCTTAGCCGCGTACTCGGTTTGGGGGGTTCTTCTTCACGAATGATCCGCAGCATTTCATCAAACGCCGCTTCGTGCAGCCGCTTGCCCTCAAAGGGAGTTGACCCGGTTAAGAGTTCGTAAAGCAGCACGCTCAGCGAATAGATGTCGCTGCGGGTGTCGATGTCGAGTTGATTGAGCTTCGCCTGTTCAGGGCTCATGTACTCCATCGTGCCGAGCACCTGGCCGAACTCGGTGAACATCGTTCGTTCGGTCAGCTTTTGTGCCGCGGCCTTGGCCACGCCGAAGTCGATCACTTTCGGCACGGCCTGGTTGTCGTACTCCGCCACGAGCACGTTGTTGGGCTTGATATCGCGATGGATGATGCCCTTTTGGTGGGCGTGCTGAACGGCCTGGCACACTTCGACGAACAACTCCAATCGTGCGCGGAGCGGGAGGTGCTTTTCGT
>JBGTJY010000227.1:0-3567 GCA_041744855.1 Candidatus Hydrogenedentales bacterium | reverse complement strand
CGATGATGTAGAAGCGGTCGTTGCGTTTGATCATGACGGCGTTGTGGATGTGAGTGAAATTCGCGAGGCCGAGTTCCTCTTTCGGCATGACTGTGGAAATGACCTCGTCGCCTTTTAGGACGTAGATCGGCGCTCCCTTCTCGCGATCCGGTCCATGCAGGCAACCTACGACTGAGTAGCCGTCGGTGTAATCGATGTCGCAGGGGAACGAACCCTTCGGCAACGACAGTGTGTCGAGGTACTTGCCCTGCGCGGTGAATCGATCGATTTCGGAATTTGGTCGATCGGCGACTGCAAGGTTTTCGCCATCGGGCATGAGCGTGATGCCGTGGCCTGTGCCGAGCTGGCCGGCGGCGGTACCGCGTCCGGCGAACGCGAGCGCGTTCCACCTGGTCGCGACGCTTTGGTCCGATTCGACTGCCGCCGTCAACACGAAATCGAGCGGCGAGTAGCCGGTCGTAATGTAGTAGAGATTGCCGAGATACTCGACGTCAGTCGGGATGAACTTTCCCGCGTTCTCGAAGTACTCGTTTACCGCGGACTCGGCGAAATTAAATTCCGTTGGAGGCTCGAGTGTGTTGACGAGTGTGCCGCCGAGCGTGGTTGTGAAAACCTTGCCCGCGTCGTTCGCGGGGAACACGAGGTAGGGCTCGCCGCCTTCGTCCTGCCAGATCGTGGCGTTGTGCATATTCGTGTCGCGCATTTCGGGGGGCGTGGGTAACATCTGTGCGACGCTGCAATCCGAACTCAGCTTGATGATGCCGGCGCCTGGCAGCGCGAAATAGATTTCACCGCGACCTTCGCGTTCGTCGACGGCAAATCCGCCGTGCGCGCGAATTAGGACAGCGACCGCTTCCGGTGGTAAATGCGCGCCGGTGTGAAGCACGCGAAATGCGAACTCGCCCTGCCCCGATACCTTGTCGGAGGTTTGGTTCTGAGCGATGGTGATGGATTGCGCGCCATGGAAAGGGACCGATCGCGTATGTCCGTGCGGCTGGCCGTCACTCGTCGAGTGCGCATTTGCCGTGAACGATATAGTAAGGAACGCGAGGGCTAAGATGGGGGTTGCAGTGTTTAATGTGCGCATTGGCAGTAAATCTCCCGGCGGCTTGAATGGTTGTGACGGATAACGGCGCGCAAGTTGCAGCGCATAGTATCAAAGGCGGCGATTTGTCGAAAGTTAATCGGCGAAAATCTGTGCAGTATCAGCGAACCCAATTTCGCCAAATGGGACGATTATTGGCGCGAAAATGCGTCACGATGTGGTAGCATGGTTCTGAGGTATGCGCCATAATTTTGAAGTAAACGCACGGCGAGGTATATGCCCGGTCCGTTCGCTAAGGGCCGGAGGGAGCGTGCAGTATGCAGGCCGACATTTTCGATGACGTGCCCATCGAGGGATCAGTGTCTACCTCGAGCAAGCTGAAGGCGTGGTGGCTGCGTACCGCGCGCGGCTATCGAGTGGCGAGCCTGCACCGGCTGCCGAAGCAGAACTTCTTTGGCGAGTTGTATTACAAGACGCAGTACATCTTGACCAAGCGCCCGGAGTGAGCTTCTTCGCTTCGCTCAGTCCATCAGCGCGGGCATACGGTGCAAGATAGGCGTCAATTCCACAGTTCTGGGAAGAAGGCTCGACCTCCCGTAATCCTTTCCTTTTCGACGGCCTTGGTGTACGGATGTGTTCATGCGAAGCGCGATTCCAGGGGCGACAATGAAAGATATTGTGCGCGGACGGGTGCGACGTTAGGTGAGGATTTCTAACTCCAGACCCGAGAAACTGCGGAAACCTTTGTCAAACGTAACGAGGCGGAGACCAGCGGCGCGGGCATACGCTGCAAGATAGGCATCGTTCCACAGTTTCGGCGAGAAGGCCCGACCTCGCGTGTATCGTTGGAACTCCTCGTCTAGTCCCGCTGGTTCGCGCCTCTCAACTCGAATCCGTAGATCGTGGCGTAGTTTATTCCATATATCCCAGCATCCATCGACCGTGAGAACAGAGTCACCCATAACCGATGGATTGTTGAGCAGCCGCATCAACGCCAATTGAGCAACGCGGCAGACGACGAGAGGACCTGCCTCCTCAGAGCGTATCCAATTGGCTGCTGCTGGGCTGTGTTGGTGACCGTCAGTCGCCAACGCCAAAAGGAAGTTTGCGTCAAGCAGTGCCGCCACGCAGTAAGTCCTCGTCGAGAAGGTCTTGTTCCTGCGCGCGCTGGATTGCTTCCAGGGAAATTGAACCAGGCTTGTTGGTACGAAGAATTGGAAAATCGATTAGATAGCGTGGCTCATTGGACGGCGTGTCGATTATCTCTCGTAAGGCCTCCTCGATCAGTTCAGGTAGAGGAAGTCCACGGGAAGCGGCCAGCTCTTCAACCTCGCGGTATAGATCGTCCGGTATGTCTATCGTGGTGCGCATCTCTTCATGATAACACAGCCCCCGCGAGCCGCTCCGCGACTTGACTGCGAATTTGTAGTGGTCCCGACGCGGCTACGACGCCAGCTCCACCTCGTCCTTCGGAATTTGATTCACGATCTGGACTCCGGCGCTCGTGCCGATCCGATTTGCGCCTGCGCGGATCATGGCCACGGTGTCCAGGTAGCCGCGAATGCCACCGGCGGCTTTCACGCCGAGGTCCTTGCCGACGGTGCGGCGCAGCAGTCGAACGTCGTCGACCGTGGCGCCCGATTCGCCGAAGCCGGTGCTGGTTTTCACAAACGCCGCGCGCGCCGCGCGGCTGATGTCGCACACGCGCACTTTTTCTTCCTCGTTGAGGTAGCTCGTCTCGAGGATTACTTTGACCAACGCATCGGGCACGGAACGGACGATCGTTTCGATTTCCTTGGCGACATATTCCCATGCGGCGGATTTGGCCGCGCCGATATTGATCACCACGTCGATTTCGCGCGCGCCGTTTTCGGCTGCTTCGCGCGCTTCACGGACTTTCATCTTGGCGGTGTTGGCGCCGAGGGGAAAGCCGACCGTGGCGTCGACGACGACTCTGGTGCCTTCGAGGCGTTTGGCGCAGAAGGCGGTCCAGGATGGATTGACGGACACCGCGTGAAAGCCAAACTCGATCGCCTCGTCGCAAAGCTTGGCGATGTCGTGTTGTGTGGCATTCGCCTTGAGATTGGTGTGGTCGATAATCGATGCCAACTGAGCGCTGGTCACGTCCCCTCCTTGCGGAATTCCCCCGAGTGACGCAGCGAATCATAGCAGTTGCCGGGAACGAATTTAACCACGGGAGCTTAAAGCAGCGCAGCCGCAACCAAACCAGCTGAGAAATACTCGCGCAGAGACGCAGAGGCGCGGAGACGCAGAGGCGCGGAGAGGTGCTGGAGTGTGGAGAGGTGCTGGAGAGAGGAGGTCCCCGCTTACTGCCTGCGGGGACGACGGTGGGGGCAGCGTTGCGGGGACGCCGGTTGGGCCGGTGAACTTCTTCTTAAAAAACAAAGAAGTTGACGGATTGTAGTACGGGGGACACGGGGGGGCAGGTGGCGTGTTAGACTGCGGCGCTAGCGAGGTTGCACATCTTATGGATACGCGCGTAGATGCAGGGGCCGGATCGC
>JBGTJY010000226.1:0-2061 GCA_041744855.1 Candidatus Hydrogenedentales bacterium | reverse complement strand
TCCGACGCCGATCCCGGACGCGGAGGACCGCGTCCCTCCCGGGGGCGGAATCGGGTTGGCTTGTCGGTCGGGTATAGTTGGGGGCATGTCGCAGACTTTTCTTGTCGAGGTGGACCGGCTGGTCCGGGCGCGCTACGCGTTGATCTATGTGGTCACGTGGGAGGAGGAGCGCGCGCGGCAGTTGCTCGGGCAGGTTGCGGCGCGTCAGAACAAGCCTTTTTTTGAGTGGAGCGTGACGGACGGCCTGCGCCGCGTGCCGTATTCGCGGGAGAACCTGAAGGACGCGAATCCGCGCCGCGAGCCGTTGCATGTGCTCAACGAGATATTACAGTCCGAAGGCGACGGCATTTATGTGTTGAAGGACTTTCATCATTACATGGGACAGCCGGAGGTGCTGCGGCAGATTCGCGACTTGAGCCAAATTCTGCGGAGAACGCGAAAGACCGTGATCATCGTCGCGCCGAAATTAGAAATCCCGCCCGACCTCGAGAAGTCGATGACCATCGTCGATTTGCCGTTGCCGACGTTTGAAGACATCAAGTCGCTCCTGACGAATAAGCTCGGCGGCGCGAATCGCTCGTTCCAAATTCAACTGAACTCCGATGAGCTCGACGCGATGACCAAGGCCGCGCTCGGGCTGACGTTTACCGAGGCGGAGAATGCGTTCGCGAAGGCAATCGTTGCCAATGGAAAGTTGACGGCGGACGACATTGAGCTCGTTGCCGCGGAGAAAAAGCAAATCATCCGCAAGACGGAAGTGCTCGAGTATTACGACGTGCACGATTCGTTGGCGCATGTCGGCGGCATGGACCTGTTGAAAGCGTGGCTGAGCAAGCGGGTGCGCGCGTTCACGGAGGAGGCGCGCGAGTATGGTTTGCCGCAACCCAAGGGCATTCTGCTGATGGGCGTGCAGGGTTGCGGGAAGAGCCTCGTGGCGAAATCGATCGCGGCGACGTGGCACTTGCCCTTGCTGCGGCTTGACATGAGCCGAATATTTCAAAGTTACATCGGTAGTTCGGAGCAGAACATGCGCGCGGCAATGACCGTTGCGCAAAGTATCGCGCCGGTGGTGCTGTGGATTGACGAAATTGAGAAGGCGTTTTCCGGCTCGCGATCGTCGGGCGCCAGTGATGGCGGCACTTCCTCGCGCGTGCTGGGGTCGTTTTTGACGTGGCTACAGGAGAAAACCGCGCCGGTGTTTGTGGTCGCGACGGCAAATGACGTGCAGGATCTGCCGCCGGAATTGCTGCGCAAGGGGCGGCTCGATGAGTCTTTTTTTGTGGATTTGCCGAGCGAGACGGAGCGTCGGGAAATTTTTTCGATACACCTGGTGAAGGCAAAACGGGATCCGGCTCGATTTGATCTCGATGCGATGAGCCGTGCCGCGGAAGGATTCAGCGGATCCGAGATTGCCGAGGCCGTCGTGGCGGCGTTGCATGATGGATTCTTCGAGGGCCGCGATATCGAGTCAACGGATATCGTGAAGTGTGTGCGCGAGACGGTTCCGTTGTCACGCACGATGCGCGAGAAGATCGAAGAACTGCGCCGTTGGTCCGTCGATCGCGCGCGGCCCGTATCGAGCGATCAACTGCGACAATCGCGGGGCCCGTTGCGCAGCGCGCAGGGTTAATTTCGCCGTGGACCGATTTGACTGGCTCGAGATCGACGCGGGCAGGCTCGACAGGGGCAGATTGGACCCCAGCAAGCCTGCTACGGTGCAAGACGTTCGGACGATGTATGAAGCGCCCCATGACGGCGCGACGTTTCATCGCGCGGCGCGGCGCATGCGCGAATCGGGACATTTCCGCGCGGCATCGAACTTTTACGAAAAAGCGGTCGGCTTCGATCTGCACAACTATGCGGCGTGGATCGAATGGATCGATACGCTCGTGCGCGCGAATCAATACGAAGCGGCCGATGCGCGATCCGCGTACGCAGTGAATTCGTTTCGCAAGGTGCGATCGCTCTACGCGGCGCGCGGACTGGTGCTATTGCATCGCCGGATGTTTGAAGACGCGCTGGGGCATATCACGGTCGGGCTCGAGGGCGGCGAGGGGACGT
>JBGTJY010000225.1:0-4588 GCA_041744855.1 Candidatus Hydrogenedentales bacterium | reverse complement strand
GCGCCGGATCGGAATGGGAGATTCCTGCCTGCGCAGGAATGACGGGGAGGCGGGTGTTTCTTTTTCCAATGGTCGGCGCGGAATGACAGGCCATATTTCCTCTAGTTTTGGATTGTCGTTGGATACGTTACGACTTGTATGGTTGCGCTTGAGCTGGTGTTTTCGATTTGGGCGCCGTCGACGTTTAGGGGGTTCTCGCTTCCCGGCGTGTTGAAGACTACGATTTGCGCTCCGCGGCCCACGGCGCCGTGGAGGTTGAGCTCGCGCAGCAGGGCGTTGCGGCCGGGCATGCCGGCGGCGAGGCCGGTTAGCTCATCGCGATCTTGGCTGTATTGATCCACGGGGCGCGCGGCGCTGCGGTCGACGACGATTCGCTCGGTCGCTCCCGGTTGAATCAGATTGCCCCTATCTCGGATAAGCCACACCGCGTCGCGCGCAATCGCGTACGTCGGCTCGATCGCGTGTTCGGAATTGTTCGTGATTTCAATGACCGTGTTGTCCCAAGTCCAGGTGGTATCGATTTCTGGATACGTTTCCAGCGTTTCGCTCGAGACGTACGCGCGGTGAGTCCAGATGGGGATCGCGTGTTGCAGTGTGCCTTCGTCGCCATCGATGCCGAGCGCGTCATCGAGTCCATACATGTCGCCGATGTGGCGCAACATGCCTTGGCTTTCGCTTCGGATTCGATAGGCGCCGCCTTGAGGGACGAACACGCCCGTCAGGTCGAGTCGCAGCGCGGTCTGCAATTGCGGGAACACGACGGTGCGCTGCTGGTGGTCCATGGCCCAATCGCCGCCGATCCAGTAGCGCGCTCCGAGATACGCGGCCAGCGTGAAGAACGCGACGATCAGCGGGAACGTAATCCACGTGAGCCGCGGGCGTTTCAGCTTGCGCACGAGCAGATAGTCGCCGGGTCCCGCGACCAGCGCATAGAGCCCCGTGAGCAGAAGAACGAGCCCGAGCCGCATTCCTGTGGACGGGGCTTTGGTGACGCGCTGCGCGAGGGCATTGGCTAAGACGGTGTAGCGTTCGCCGTAGAAGGCACTCGCCGCCAAATTCGTGTCGTCATCGGAGGGCGTGGGTTTGACGAGATCGCCCAGGATGCCGCCCCACAATTGCGGGAGGCCGTTCCAACTCAGCAGAGCGGCGTCGTCCGGCGCGATGGCGAAGGTGACGGTGCAGCCGAGTCCGTAGTTCCGCCGCATGACCAGCGGGACGCCGTTCGCCTCGAGCAAGACTTCGCCCTCGATTCGCGTGCCCGTGGCGTAGAGCGTCTCGCGGTCGAAGATGTCGAGCTTGCGTTGCTCGTTCCCCTGGGGGATGAACGGGAGCAAATCGCCGAGGCGTCCGGCGCGATAGGCCTCCGATTGGGCGGACGCATCCGCGATGAGTACGCCGCCGCGCAGCACCCACTCGCGAAGCGCGCGCACTTGCGGGCCGGTGAACGCCTGCGTCGGCGGTGGCGAGAGGAAGATCACGTCGAACATGTCGAGGCCTTCCTGCCGATCGGGCAACTGATCGGGCTGCAGGAAGAAGCGGTTGTAGAGGTGGCGATTATTCTCGTCGCGGTCGGGCGGCAAACCGCGGGGAATGGCGCTGATGCCGGCGAACACCGCCAGCTCCGAATCGAGCTGCTTGACGTTTTGCTCGATTCGCCGCACGGCCCGCCAGCCGAGTGGTCCGCGGAACGTCTCGTAGGCGACGCGCACGCGGGAGGCCTGAGCGGTCGCGGGGAGATACAGCGTGATGCGCTTCGTGGCGCCTGGCTCGAGTTCGACGCGCCGGAATACTTCTACCGGCGCCTGGCTGACGGAGACGAATCCGGCGGTGACGCGGCCGTCGTATCGCGTCTCGCCGTTTTGCAGCGTGACCTGGATCGGAGTGGTGGCGCCGGCGCGGACGCTGTCGCCGACCCCGGGGACGACGTTGAGCACGAGGCCCGAGGAGTCAATCACCTGTGGGCGCGCGGACTCCGCGAAGAATAGCAGCACGGCAAGGATGATCGGTGCCCGCGTCGCGCCCAAGGTATCAGCCCTCTTGCGTCTTTCAATAACACGCGATTCAGCACGCTGTTATTGGTAGCGCCGCTTTTCAAGCGGCGTGCGTGCCCAACCTTCGGCGATCGAATTCACCCGCCGCTTGAAAAGCGGCGTTACCGAGAAGCTAGCCGCGGATGTATAGATGAGCTTACGATGGGTGAAACGATCAAGGCAACAAGGCGACGTTTACCACCACTTGAACGTCGGTGGTGGAAATTTGGCCATCGCCGTTCGCGTCGGCCTCGAGTGTCTTGGCGTCGGCGAGGACGGCATCGACGACCATCTGCACGTCGACCGCGTTGACTACGCCGTCATGGTTCATGTCGGCGCGGGATTTCACGTCGCCCGGCGCGACATACTCGAGCTGGCCGTTGACGGTGGTTGAGCCGGCTTCGGTCGTTACGACGATGGAGACGTTGCCCACGGAGCCTGCGGGCGCGAGCGCTTGCAGTTCTTCGTCGCCGAAAGACCGGAGCATCGTCGAAGCGATGCCGTTGAAGGACACCGATACGGGCGAGGTCAGGCGACGTCCGGTGATAGTGACGAGCGCGCCGCCGAGGAAACTGACTTCATCGGGCGACACGTCGTCAATGATCGGCGGGGCGCCAATGGTCACTTGCGGGGAGGTGACGAGTTCGCCCTGGACGCCAGCGACCGTCACGGGCGTGACGGAAAACCACCAGATATCGCCAATGCGGGTCGCGCCGGCGGGAACGGTGGGTACGTTCGTCAGGCTGCCGATCGCCGCGCCGTTGCGGAACCAGCGGAGGATCGTTTCGCCTTCGGCGAGCGTCGCATCTTGCGAGATTGGTACCGGAGTGACGTAGTTGTAATCCGCAATCAGATTGAGTTCATCGCCGACCGCGCGATCGCGGGTCGGGTCTTCGCCGGGTTCGCCTGTCGTCAAGGTTAAGTTCGTGGCCTGCGGTTTCAAGGAGAGGTTCGCGACGAGAATCTGTACGTCCTGCGACGCTGCTTCACCGCCCGTAGTCTGCGCCTGAATCGATACGATGTAGGTTCCGGCATCATTCAGCGTGGGACGCCAGGTGAATGTGCCTGTCCCATCGTTGTTGTCGGTGAACGGCGCGCGGTTTTCGGAACAAGGCAACGAAGGATCGAGCGGCGGGAGGGATGCGCCGGCCGGCCCATCCCACGTGGCGCAGAGACGCGCGTCGCCGTTGGGGGACAAGGTGGAAACGGTGAACGTGATGGTCTCGTTTTCGCGCCCCATCTGCACGGGCACCGGCGGCCAAATCGTCAGCACATCGGGATTGTTCAACGGCGCGTCGCTAAAATCGCTTTCTTCAATTTCGGTGGGCGTGCCAGGCACGAACAAATCCAAATCGGCGGGTACGCCCGCGCCGTCGGATAGGCCGACGATCGCTTGCTCAATGCTCACCTCGTTGTACGTGATCCGGATGTGGCCGCTGTAGAACAACTCGACCTGGACCGAATTCCCCGTCACGGGAAAGGGGAAGGTCACGCGGAACTCGGGGATGTTTTCGAAGGTGACCACGGCGCGATCCGGGAGGCCTTTGATCCAGATCGATCCGCCGGCGGACACCGCGAGATCGCCGAACAGGAACGATATTCGAGGCGTCGAACCATGCGCGGACAACGACGGGAAATTTTCCTGTTCGAAGGGCTGATGCGAGCCGAAGTCGATATAACCATTCGATGCAATGCGGATAGCCGTATGCAGTTCTCCGAAGAAGGGGAAGACCTGACCGTCGGTGAAGGGCACCGTCAGGATTTGGCCGTCAACCATCGTCAAGGAGGCGCCCCCGCCATTTTCGTCGAGCCGTGGCACCGGCAAGCCCGGTACGTTGCGCGTGATCGAGGCCGTGTAATTCGAAAAGTCGACGTACTGCTGCGGCTGGCCGGATGCCTCGGCGGCATCCACACTGATGATGGGCGAGAACAGAATTTGTGAATTCGCGAGATCGATCGCGTCGCCGGCGAAGGTGTTGAATATTTCCGTTTGGAAAGAAGGCGGATCCGAATTCGTCGTCGCGCGAACGTAGGCGACATCCGCGAATGCCTCGCGCGAATTCCAAAACACGGCGTAGAAATACTCGCGATTGGTTTGCAGGCGACCGTCCGATCCATCCGCGGCGAGCGAATCCGGGAGTCCATCGACGACGCCCATGTACCCGCCTGCCACGTCGATCGTCCTGCGCAAATCCAGACGCTGCCCGTCGGATTGGGAGGTCGGGAATGAGCCGATCTTCCGCACGATGTTCAATATCTCGAAGTCCGACGAGAAGGGTGGACGCCACTGGATGACGATCAGCGGAGCGCCCGAGGAACTCAACGCGGGGATTGCGCGAACCTGGCGCAACGCTCCGGGCGGATTGACCGGTTCAATCTCGACGGCCCGCGTCGCGCGCAGGACATTCGCTTCCTGGTCCGGCGTCAAATTCACGCCCGCGGGAACGGTTTGATTCTGGGATGCGATGGCGAGGGCGGCATAGAGATCGAAATAGTCCGCGCCGGGCGTAAGGATGAACTGGGTCTCGTAGAACAATTTGGCGGTGGCGACGATCGCA
>JBGTJY010000224.1:0-3334 GCA_041744855.1 Candidatus Hydrogenedentales bacterium | reverse complement strand
CGGGCGAGCCCAACAACGCCGGGGGCGAGGACCACATGGAGTTCAACCTCACGACGGGTGGTTGGAATGACAACGACAACCTTCAGTTCCAGCCCGGCATCATGGAGCGCATCGTTTTCGAATTTAGGACGAATCCCGGTGGCGGCGGTTTCGTCGAAGAAGGCAGCGATATCACCTTTACGGCAGAAGCCTGGGGCGAGACCGGTACGCTCACCTATCAGTGGACCAAAGACGGTGAGGATATTTCCGGAGAGACGTCGAACACGCTAGAGCTGACGAACGTCACGTCGGCCGATGACGGCGCGTATGCCCTCGAGGCGAGCGACGATTCGAAGTCGACCATTGTTTCGGCGTCGGTTGGCATCACCGTCGTAACGCCGGGCTCGTTGCCGGTCGCGGGAATCGCCGGGATTGTTGCGCTACTCGGGGTCCTCGGAATCGGCGGCGCGACGGTGCTCGTGCGCAAACGCCGCTAGTCAGAAACGAGTTGTAAATTCTTCGCTAACAACAAACAACTCGATCGTAGGGATGGGTTTCAAACGTTATCAACCGGCGCGGGCGTTGGTGGCCGCGCCGGTTGAAAACCAGCGGTACAAATGCGGTCTCCTGTTGGCGCTCGTCGCCATTTCCACCCTGCGCGCCGAAACCCGACTGGAATAATCCCCGGTCCCGTGTTATCGTTCCCGTCCGCGGGAGCACGTTCATGTCTCTAAGAAATATCATCAAGCTAAAGCAAAACATTCCGGTTCTGTCGCCGAACGACACCGTTATGAAGGCGATCCAGCAGATGCGTGAGTGCGGATCGGGGTGCGTCCTCATTTCGGACAAGGCGAATAAACTCATCGGTCTCTATTCGGAACGCGACGTGATGATTCAGCTCGCGGAGCGTAATTTGGCGCCGCGGTTGACCAAGCTCGAAGACGTGATGCTCACCGAAATCATTAAGATCGAAGAGACCATCTCGACTGCCGAGGCGCTTCAAGTGATGGTGGAAGGCCGCATCCGCCATCTCCCCGTTGTCACCAAAGACAACGAGATCGTCGGAATTATCTCGCTGCGCTATCTATTGCACGACCGCATCAAGGAACTCGGCGACGAACTCAAAGGGATCCAAGCCTACTTCAACGACGCCCAGGGCGGGTGATCCCGCGCTCATGCGTCCCCTTCGCGTGTGCTGCGCGGTGTTGGCGATTTGCGTGTTTGCCGGCGCTGCGGCTTCCCAAGATTCGCCGCGGGAGTTCCGCCGGATTCAGTACAACAACCCCGGTCTTGTGGTCGATCTCGGCGTGGGCCTGTGGGCGCAACCGCTGCCGATGGATTTCGACGAAGACGGCGACCTTGATATGGCCGCCGCTACGGCGGACGTGCCCTACAACGGCATCTACGTTTTTGAGAATCCGGGCGGCCCCGATCCGATTTTCCCCCCGGGGCGCCGCGTAGGTCGCGCTAGGCACGACATCGTGCCTTCGTACGTCGGCGGACAGGCGCAGGTTCTCACGCCCGGCAAGCATCATGCAGATTTCCGCGCCAGTGGGATCGACGCTGCAGAAGACATTCTTCTCGAATGGACGCCGCCCTTCGAGCGCACACGCGCCCTGCAATGGAAGTTCGTTGACTTCAATGGCGACGGCAAGACGGACATTTCGATCGGCGTTGGCGTCTGGGACGACTACGGTTGGGACAACGCGTACGACGCGCATGGCAACTGGACCAACGGACCGTTGCATGGATACGTGTACATTGCACTCAACGACGGCTCCGAGGCCCAACCGCACTACCTCGAACCGTCCGCGTTACAGGCGGCGACCGGTCCGGTCGATGTCTTCGGCGCGCCTTCGCCGAACTTCGAGGATTGGGACGGCGATGGCGATCTCGACCTCATCTGCGGATCGTTTCTGGACACACTGACCTACTTCCAGAACATCGGCACGCGGACTGAACCGCGATACGCCGACGGCCTTACGCTCCAGCACGAAGGCGCCGATCTTCGCATGGAACTCGAGATGCTTCAAGTCGTCGCGATCGATTGGGACCGCGACGGCGACGCGGACCTTGTTGTCGGCGAAGAGGATGGCCGCATTTCGTGGCTTGAATGCACCGGCAAAGTGAACGACGGTCTTCCGGAATTCCTTCCGCCGCGATATTTCCGCCAGCAAGCTGCGGATGTTAAAGTCGGCGCGCTCGCAACGCCCTACTCCGTCGATTGGGATTCCGACGGCGACGAAGACCTTATCGTCGGCGACACCGCGGGGTTTCTGAATTTTGTCGAAAATCTCGATGGCGGGAATCCGCCGCGATGGGCCGCGCCCGTGCGATTGAAAGCGGTCGGCGAGACGATCCGCATTCAGGCCGGCGTGAACCGATCGATTCAAGGTCCCGCCGAAGCGAAGTGGGGCTACACGGTGCCCAATGTCGCGGACTGGAATCACGACGGCCTGCTCGACATCGTCATCAATTCAATCTGGGGCGAGGTACTCTGGTACGAAAACACGGGTACGCGCACCAACCCGCAACTCGCCGCCGCGCAACACGTACGTGTCGCGTGGAAAGGTGAGCCTCCCAAACCCGCGTGGATATGGTGGACGCCCAAGCTCGACGGACTCCTGACGCAATGGCGCACGAGTCCGATCGTCCGGGATATCGATGGCGACGGACTGAACGATCTCGCGATGCTCGATCACGAGGGCTACCTGGCGTTCTTTCGGCGTCACGAGACTTCGGACGGATTGATGCTCGCGCCCGGGGAACGTATTTTTCTCGGCGAGGACCGCCAGCCGCTCCAACTCAACGCGGGGATCGCCGGCAAGAGCGGACGCCGCAAACTAGCGATGACGGATTGGGACGCGGACGGCGATATCGACTTGCTCGCGAACGGTATGAACATCGATCTGTATCGAAACATCGCGGAGAAGCCGGGCGAGTTCATCTTCAAGAACGAAGGCCCGCTCGGCGAAACCAAACTTGCGGGGCACGACACGTGTCCGACGGTCGTCGACTGGGATCGCAACGGCATGCCTGACTTACTCGCCGGCGCGGAGGATGGCCACCTTTACTACCTGCCGCATCCGTGACCCGATGATCGACCAACTTTTCCACGAAATCCTCATGGCCCGGCAGCGTGTGTATGAGGCCGGTCAACCCACGCCGCTGGATTATGTGCGGCTGCCCGAGGGTATTGATCTCTATCTGAAGCGCGAAGACCTTTCCGCGATTCATTCGTTCAAGTGGCGTGGCGCGTACAATCGCATGGCGTTGCTGACCCCCGACGAGCGGCGGCGCGGTGTCGTGACGGCGTCCGCGGGCAACCACGCGCAAGGCGTCGCACTGGCTGCGC
>JBGTJY010000223.1:0-8361 GCA_041744855.1 Candidatus Hydrogenedentales bacterium | reverse complement strand
CCGCATTCATTCGGTGGGATTCGGAGATGCGCCGACCGTGGTCCCATCCCGCCGCATGAATGCGGAACCGCGAACGACAGCTATTTCCGGACGAATTCGAGACCTTGAACGCGGCCGCCGTTCATCCGCGTGTCGATTCGGAATGCATTCACTTCGCTGCTATCGTCGCGGTCGAAGACTAGGTGGATCTCGCCTCCTTCGAACCGGTCCGCCACGATGGGGGCCAACCGCATCTCGGGCCGTTTCGCGCGGCGGAGCAGGAGGCGGGACTTCTCACGCACGATTTCGAAGGTCGCGTCCAGCTCGACGCTGTAGTACGAGCCGACGTAGGCATCCAACTCGCTCTCCGTCAACTCGGGACGTTTGACGCTGTTGAATCGCCGCGCCGGCCGATCGCGCTCGAAGACGTTGAACATCGTCGGCGCCGCGCTGCCGCTCGCGTCGAATTCGATTTCGGTTTCGCCTTGCTCGACGCGAAAACGCGCCGGCGCGATCGGGATTAAGTTCTGCGGCGCGCCGAGACGTACGATGCGGAGCCGATCCTGCCAGACGCTGATTTTCCAGAGATCGCCCGTGGTCTCATCGAAGTAGTCGCCCCGCTTCGCGCGCAGCTCGTCCTCGGGCAC
The DNA here is from genome assembly GCA_041744855.1 of Candidatus Hydrogenedentales bacterium. Taxonomy (GTDB): domain Bacteria; phylum Hydrogenedentota; class Hydrogenedentia; order Hydrogenedentales; genus JBGTJY01. The sequence goes on along the minus strand of JBGTJY010000223.1, from coordinate 7,735 downwards.
GACGAACGTTGCCGGCGCCGTCCCGACTTCCTCGACCGTGGCTGCCTCCTCCCCAGCGGGATTCAAAAAAACATCCGCGACTTTTAGAGCAAGGGCCGTCGGGTCTATCGATCCCAGGTTAGATAGCAGGATGACCGAAAACTTTTGTTCCGGAAACCGAATGAATTCCGTGCGGAATCCGAGCATGCCGCCGCTGTGGCCGATGTACTTGAGGCCATGACGCTCGTCGTGCGCGAGGCCGGACGCGTAGGTCAGCACCTTGCCGTCGTTGAGCACCGCGCGCTCGATCATCGCATCGAGAAACGGTTGGCCGCCTACCTTTGGGTCGTAAAAATTCCGGTCCCACTTGGCGAGGTCGTTGACGCACGTCAACAAGCCGCCGGAACCGATCGCATCGAAATTTTTCATGTACTGCTTGAAACCGTTTTCCGCCGTGCCGTAGTAACTGATGACTCGGTTGCGCACTACCGCTGCACGGTCGTCGTCCCATCGCGTCACCGTCATGCCCAGCGGAGTGAAGATGCGTTCGGCGCAGAATTCATTCATCGATTTGCCGGTCACGCGCTCGACTACGATCGGGATCAATTCGTAGCCGCTATTGCTGTAGACGTATTGCTCGTTCGGGCGAAAGTTGAGTGCTTTTTGCCGAGCGATGATTTCGAGGCCGTGTTGCTGATCGAAATAATCCTCGAAGCTCTCGCCGGAAAGCTCCATGAGCGACAAGTAGTCACGCAGTCCCGAGGTGTGATGAATTAACTGGCGAATCGTGATCGTATCGCCGAAATCCGGCACTTCCGGAATGTACTTGCGCACGTCGTCGTCGAGTGAAAGTTTGCCATCGAGCGACAGCAGCACCATCGCCGCCGCGGCGAATTGCTTGGATGTGGACGCGATGTAGAAAACCGAGTCCGCATCCATGGGAATTTGGTGGTCGAGGTTCGCCGAGCCGTAGCCTTTGCGGTAGAGAAATTCTCCGTCGTAGATAAGCCCAAGCGCGGCGCCTGGCGAGTCGGGCCGATTCCATTCCGCAAACAACGCGTCGACGCGCTCGAACGCTTCCTGCGCCTTCGCGACGTCGGCGGGCGCCGCCTCGGCGCGAACGCCCATGCAACAGGCGAGAAGAACGGCGATTCCAAAAATTCGTCGAAACATTTTTCAAAATACTCCAACAACTAAGGAAGGGATTCTAGACCATACGCGACGCGAATACTCGACTCAGCGAGCACGCGCGTGGGGTCAATGAGTAGGACGCCGTCCACGGGCGATTGGTTCAAGGCGAGCGGAATTTCCGTACAGCCCGCGACGATGACGTCCGCGCCGAGTTCATTCACGATCACGCGGAATGCGTGATCCAGCAGTTCCGCGGCGTACGCCGTTTGACCGGTCGCCTTTATCCCTTGCGGACCGTAGATCGCGTCCATGACGTACTCGCTCTGAAGCGCCGCGCCATTGGGCAGATCGAACGGAGTTACGATGCTCATCCCGCGCGATCGCAGCGCTTCGTTGTACACCTTCATTTCGATCGCGCCGGTCGTCGCGAGCAGCCCCACGCGGGCCTTCGGCCGTTCTTGGGCGATGCGTTCCGCGGTTCTCTCGATCATGCTGAGAATCGGAATCGCGACGGCCGCTCTCAATCGGGGCAAGTGGTGATGCGCCGTGTTGCAGGGAATCGTGGCGAATCCCGCCGGCGGCAAGTCGTCGCCCGCGAGTTCGAGCCTGCGCAGGCTCCGCACAAGCCAGGGCAAGGGATCGGGCGCTTCGCCGCGGATCGCCTTGGTGCGGTCGGGCGTCTGCGGCACGCTGCTGACAATCCACTCGGGATATGACTGGTCCGAATTCGCGCCCACAATCGACGAGGCGCTTTCGAGCAGCTTACGCTCGAAATCGAGGTGGGCATAGGGACCTAGTCCACCAACAATGCCTATAATGTGTTGTTGTATTAACATAATTAACAGGTCATTCTGAACGCAGCGAAGAATCTGGTCCAGTCTCGAGTCTCCGGGCTAGCGAGATTCTTCGCTGGCGCTCAGAATGACGTCCTAGCGCTCAGTACTTCTTTATAGGGTTGCGCACTCATGTCGATCGCGCGATCGCAATAGGTGCGGAGTTCCGCGGCCTCGTGCGTGACTAGGACTATCGTCAGTCCATCGTGCCGCAGATCGGTTAGCCAATCGAATACTCGCGCTCGTAATGACGCGTGTAGATGCGCGCCAGGCTCATCGACCAACAGCAATTTTGGGTCATTCGCCAGCGCGCGCGCAATCGCGAGGCATTGCGATTCCCCGCCGGACAATTCGGAAGGCAGGTTACGACGGCGGTGTTCGAGTTGCGCTTTTTCGATCAGGTGGTCCAGCCGTTGCCGCCGCGCGGTTTTGTTTCTATATCGTTCCTTGAGTACGAACTCGATCTGCCGCTCGACGTTGAGATGCGGCCACAACGCCAAATGTTGAAACACCATGCCGATGCGACGATCGCCCGGCTGCATGAACTGCCCGTTTCCGCTTGCGACCTCTCCGTCGATCTCGATGATTCCGGTGTCGGGTCGATCAAGCCCAGCTATCAATCGGAGCACGGTCGTCTTGCCGCAACCGGTGGGTCCGAATAGGCCGAGGGCTTCGCCTTTAGCGAGCTCGAGCGAGAGTCCACGCACGATTTCATCGCGGCCATAGGATTTGCAAACTTTATCGAGGCGAAGGAGTGACATGGCTCGCACCGAGCGCGCGTTTCGCTACGCCGAATCCACAGAGAACCGCCGCGCCAATCGCAAGGCTGAGGAGCACGCACAGCGCCGCGACGAGTCGGCTCGGACCATAGTGCATGAGACCGAAAAGCCGGACAGGCACCGTGGTAAATCCAGGCGGCGAGAGCAGCACGGAGGTATCCACTTCGCCGAGCGCGAGGAGAAACATGATGCCCCACACGACGACCAAACCGGGCGCCAGTATCGGAAGGACTATGCCGGTCAATCGGCGCCACGGACGGATACCGGCCACGAGCAAGGCGTCCAATTGATAGCGGCGCGAGAGCATCCCGACGCCCACGCGCGACGCGGCGTACGCGAAAAAGAAGTACCGCGCGGTGCAGGCGACGATGAGAATGGCGACGCTGTCGTAGACGAGTGCGCGCGGTCCCGCGTGATTCCACGCGACGATGAGCGCGATTCCCAACGCCGGGCCCGAGATTAGAAATGCGGCAATCGATGCGGACCAAAATGCATGCGTTTTCCGGTAGCGGTCCGCGCTCAACGCGGCCCCGAGACCAAGGAGAGTCAATGCCGTTGCCGATAACGTAGCAACGACGAGGCTCGTCATCAGATCGCCGCGCACGGTTTGCCACGCTTCGATGTAACTCGACAGGGGCAACGAGCGAACGAGCAGCACTATGAACGGCAGCCCGGCGCTCAGCCCGACCAGCGCACAACAGAAGCATAGCGCGACCGTTCTCGTGCGGCGCGTACCGCGCATTCGAGTGTTGCCTCCATCGGCGGGCATCCATTGCCCGACGCGCCGACCGATCGGCCATAGCGCAAAGCCCGCCGCGATCGCGGTCAATGCGAGCGGCACGCCCAACGCCATGCCGCCGGAGACGTCATAGAACGCGTTGAAGCGCGTATGCACTTCGACGGCATACACGGGAACCTGGAGCAACGAAGGAATCGCGAACGAGGTGAGCGCGAACAGGAACACGAAGTACGCGCCCGTGACGAGATATGGCCGGATGGACGGGAGCACGATGCCAATCACGTTGCGGAGCGGTGAGACGTGCAGATCGGCCGCATCCGTGTAGGCGGTGTTCAACCCACGCAAGCCCCCCGCAACGAGAAACGCGACGATGGGATAAAGCGCGAGCGATTCGATCAGCACGACGCCGAAGGGCGAGTACAACCATCCCGCGCCGGCGCCGGCAGCATTGCTCAGGCCGACCGCCCTAATGAGGTATCCGTTCGCGCCGGCCATCTCGATCCACGCGATGGTCACGACGTATTGCGGCATGAAAAATGACATCGCCACGCCGAACCACAACGCGCGCCTGCCGAAAACGCGGATGTATTCCAAACAGAGAGCGGCGAACACGCCGAGCGCCGAGGCGATGAGAGCAATGGCCGCCGCGAGCGCGGTGGTGCGAAGCAACAACGGAAGCGCATCGTTGAGCGCGTCAACCTCGTCCCCGAATCCACCCGTGAACATGTTGAGGGTCGCGAGGAGGATCGGCCAATACACGGCCACAGCGACGACTAGCCCGAGCAAGGCGACTGCGAGCGGAATCGTCCACGCGCCTCGATATATCACGGCTGAAATTCGTCTCGAATAAACGCCGACGATTCCGCCATGGCCTGCGCCGCCGCCTCAAAGTCGACTTTAAGGGCGACGATTTCGATTAGTTTCGGCGTTCTCGGGCTCGGTTCGGCGGCGGGATTAAGTGGAATCTGAATCGACCGCGAATTCGCGAGTTTTTCCTCGACTTCCGGACTCAACAAGTAGTCGATGAGCTGTTTCGCGGCGTCGGGATTCGGCGCGCCCGCGATAAACGCGACAGTATTCGGAAGCACGAGCGTGCCCTCTCCCCCACTCTGCTGATCGAGAAAGCGCCACGCCACGGGGAATCCGTCTTCGATGCCGCCATTCGCATCGTCAGTGTCCGTGAGGCCGATCGCGTACTCGCCACGGGCGACCAAATCCCGTACCGTCGCGTTGCCGGGCAGTATCGCGACGCCGTTGGCCTTCATCGCGCGAAAGAATTCCTTCGCCTTGTCGGGGCCCATCGTGACAAAAAACGCGGCGGCCTCGGTCGCCGTCGTGCCGAACAGCGGATTCGCGATGGCCACGCGTCCGCGCCACTTTTCTTGAGTGAGTTCGTGAATCGAGAGCGGGGGCTCGGTGACGAGATCGGTGTTGTAAATGAGCACGCGCGCGCGCGCCGCGAATCCGGTCCAGTAACCGTCCTTCTCTTTGAACTCCGGCGGAATCGGCTTGCTCGCGGGCGAGACGTACGGGGCGAGCACATCTTGGTCCTTCAACACGATGGTTTGGACAGGCTCGTTGTTCCAGAACACATCGGCTCGCGGGCGACTCTTTTCCGCGATGAGTCGATTCACGAGCCCGCTCGTCTTCGAAGCTTCGGTGTCGTATTGCGCAAGCACGCGGATGCCCGTCTCCGTTTCGAACGCCTCGAAGATCGGGCGCGAATAGAGTTCGTCGAGCGAGACGTACACGACGACCTCGGGTTCATCGCTGGGCGAACAGCCGATACCCGTCGCGGCGACCAATACCATGAGGCATCGCAGAACACGCACGTGTCATCCCTCCTGCATGCGGCGCCGCTGGAATGCCCACACGGACATCGCGTAAATACAACATGAAACGATCGAAAAAAATGTTACGTTTGCGGCCCAATACAGAACCAACAGATCGTTGTCTGGCATGACCACAACGGATCGTAAAATAGCCGTGGCCGGCGAAAGAAAAAAGACAACCGCGCCGAAAGTATCGTCGGGATTGAAGCCCAAATTGAGGATGTTCGCGAGGAAAAGGAGCAAAACGAACAGTCCAACCATCGCGGTGCCGATCATGATCAGGGCCGATATAAGCGCGGTGACAGTCCGCTTCGCGACGACGGACGCGAGCAGCGCCAACGAAATCGCGTAGACGCCGCCCACGAGGATCGTGATATGGCCCATGAGCCAAAACAAGCGCCAGACTGGCTCGTCAGTGTTACTGAGCGCCAAGGGTAAATCGCCAACCAACCCCGTAAGCCAAATGAGCAGCACGAAGCCGTAAGCCGCGCGAAACTTGCCGCTAACGATCGTGCGCGCGGGCATCAGCGTCATGTTCAACATGTCGGCGTTGCGCTGTTCGAGTTCCTTCGTGAAGCTGTTCGCGAAGAGTGCGGGGACGATGGTGCAGATCATGACACCCTGCAGGAGCAGCGACATACAGTTTTGAAATTCGGGTCCCATGGTCGAACCGAGAGCCCAGGCGGTGAGTGAAATGGTCACAAACACGGGAAGGGCGAGCAGCACGGCTATCCACGCCCGGCGGGGTTTCAACACGCCACCCCACCGCATCTCTCGAACGAACACTGGATTTCGCGAATCCGGGATTGCACCGCGGTCGACGCTTGTTCGCGCGTTTCTGCGTCGAGTCCCCGCCTTATCGTCGCGCGGGACGGCAGGTTCCTGCGCGCGGCGCACCCCTTGCCAGGTCAGCAGCAAGCCGCCGGCGAAGTACACGGCTTGATACGCAAGGTGCGCGTAGAAATACCAGAAGGCGACGCCGCCGCCGCCAAAGATAAGCAGTATCGAAAACGGCGAAAGAGCCGGCGCGGACCATTCGAACAGACTACCGAGCGAGGTGCTCCGGGTTACGAGCGTGATCGCCAGGAACACCAACAACGGCAAGCCCATCAACATCAGCATCGCGCCATAACTCATCACCAACGCGCCGGTCAGCGTTCGAAATCGAGCCGAACACGCAAGCCCGATCGATGCCGTCGTGGCCACGGTGCAGACGATGAGCACGAGCATCACCAGCAGCTGCCGCCAATCGAAGCCGACGAGAAACATAATCGACGCGAAAAAGGGCGCAAGCACGACGACGAAAATCAGCAAGAGCGAGGCGACGCACGCGAGCTTCGCCCATACGACGCTCGATGGCCGTATCAAGGTAAGCGAAAGACTATCCCAATTCCCCGCGACGCGCTCGCCGAGAATCGAGACCGCAGCGAGTCCGGGTACAAACATGGCAATTCCGACCAGGAGCAGTCCGGAAAGCACGAGGAACACTTCTTTGCTACTTGTGGAAAGTTGGCTCCACACAATATCCGAGGTTGTCGGCCAATTGGCGCACATCAGCAACACGGCGATCGCCATTAGAAACGAAAGGGCGGCTAGCGAGCGCTTCGACCGAAGTTGCACGAGCAACTCGCGCCGGATAAGCGCCATCATCGGTGCGAACGAATCACGCATACACTCATCGGTCCTGCATGCGATAGATGGAGAAGATTCGGACCGATATGTAAATCAGCGCGGCGGAAAGCGCCGTGTAGGCGGCCATCGTGCCGGCCCAATACTTGTAGTTCAGCCGAGGGCCGCCACCCGTCATGCTATTCCAATCAATACTCACGGCAAACGCCGTGAGGGGCGAGAAGGCCGCTGTCAGACCATCCGTAGTCGCGCGGTACTGCGTGACCCGGTTAAAGACTTCCTCACGCGGCAACTAATTGACAATCATCCAAATGCCAATGAACACCGCAAAACCCAGCACATAGCTAAGCACCAGCGCGGACACCGTTCGCCGAACGAGCACCGACGCAAACAATCCCAAGCTCAACGAGACCGCGCAGCACACGAACAACGTCGCGTAACCCATTGCCAGAATCGGCAGGTTGCCCCCGCCGAGCACGATCACGGGCGTGGCCGACAACATCGCAGCGATCAATGCGGGCACGAGCGAAACCGCTGCCGCGAACAACTTCCCGAGCAAAATTTCGCGGGGCGTCAACGTGGTCATCCGCAGCATGTCGACGTTGCCGAGTTCGTATTCTTTGGTGAGCGCATTCGACATGAGCGCGGGCGCGGCGAGAATGGTGACCACCATCTGCATCATGAGCCAGCGCCCCATCGTTTCGTAGGAACGCGCATCGATCGACGCAACGATGCCGATCATGAAATACACGACGAACGCGACGTAAAACACGCGAACAAACACGGTCCCGCGACTGAAGAACCCCCACCGCA
>JBGTJY010000222.1:0-2997 GCA_041744855.1 Candidatus Hydrogenedentales bacterium | reverse complement strand
GCCCGCCGCCGAATCCGCCGAAATAGTGGAGTACGACTGCGCCGGTGGCGATGAGGTGGTCGCAGTCGCAGACGAGCTTGTTTACTTCGACCTGCGTGCCGCGCGTTGTGGCGCCGACGAATTGCATCGCGGATGCGTCGTAGGCGTCGTGAATTACTAGGCGGGCGCGGAAACGCTGCGCGATCTCGGAGCCTAGTATTTCGCGTTGCTCGTCGGCGGTTGGCGCGCGATGGACGCCGGTGGCAAAGAGAAACGTGATGGATTCGTCGTCAATGCCTCGCTCGTTCAACGCGGAGAGCAAACCCGGCAAGATTACGTTGATGCGGGCTTGCCGAAAGGAATCGGGGACGATGATGCAGACGGACTCGCTTGGCCGGTACTGATCGAGAAATGCCCCGTCCATGCCGAGAGGGCGTGCGAGAGCATCGCGAAGAGCGGCGGCGGGGTCTCCAAGCGGCGCTACGTCTTTAATGTCGAGGGTCTGCACGATCGCATCCGCGCCGAGATCGAGTGTCAGCGTGGCGGCGCCGTAGGGCAGGTGAATCTTCATTGCTGGTCGGGCTGGATCCGGTATTCTTCTTGATACTCGCGATAGATCACGCGCCATGGCCGGTGCGTCGAATCGTTCACGATGTCGTCATGGCTGGCGACGCCATCCGCGCCGAGCGAGAGCAGGATGAACGATGCTGTGTCGGGCTTCGGATCGACAGCGTATTCGAATTCGCGGCCCCATCCATCTCGCGGAGGACCATGCGGAAAGAAGTCGACTTCGCTCGAAGCTGCGGCGACGGCGAGTTCGAGTCCTTCGAGTCCAGACGGGGGAAAGGCGTCGTGGATTTGCGCGTAGGTATTCACCGCGTTCACGAGCGCGGCGAGGTCGGCTTCGGTGCGGTACATGCGCGCGAGGGGGGAATTGTCCGGCAAGGACGCGCTTCGCCAGAGCACGGCTCCGGTGAATAGCAGCAGCAGCACCGCAATGGCCACGCGAGCCCGCCTAAAAGTCGAAGTCTTGATCCCCGGGCTCCTCATCGCGGTGGATGCGGCAAATAAGCCAGGTCGAGGCGAAGACGATGCAATCGACGTAGCTTGCGATGACGGTCAACAGCGGGTATTGCCAAATGGGGAGCGCGCCTTCGCTGATGATCGCAAACAGAAAAAACGAAACACCCCACGCGAGCAACAAGACGGGCAGCAGCCTGGGCAGTTGCATCACTATGGTGTTGAGGGCCTCGCCCATTTCGTGGCGCGCGGTTTTCCCATAAAACATGACGCACGCGCCGAAGGGCACGACTGCTCCGGAAAGCACGACCCACGTAAGCAGCGCGATCACTTCGCTGCCGCCGCCCACTTCTTCGCCGAGCGGAACGATCACCTTGCCGAGCGAGATGGACGCTAAATCCAGCAGAAACCATAGCAGGAAGAAGCGTCTGAGCGCGTCGGTCACGCCAGCGTGCTTCCAAAAGGGGCGATCAAGGTCCGCGCCGATTCTTGCGAACACGATGGATTGCGCGAGGGCATAGCCGGCGGCAACCGCGATATCAGCGCCGAATTCGAAGAGGGAGAGAGTCAACGGATCGGAGGCGCTTTGCCGGCTGACGATGAATTGGCCAGCCGCCAAATTCGCGATGTGGAAAGGCAAAACGATCGCCAAATACTGAAGCAATGCGATCCAGTTTCGCTGGATGGATTCGTAACCTTCGCGGATCATGTCGTGAATTGAAATTCGACCCAGGACTACTTCGCTGCTTCGCGCGCGGCGATCAGGTGTTGCTGGCGTTGGAGGACATACTTCGCGATTCTATCACGGTGCGCGTCGTCGAGGTTTACGAAGGCGGCCCGTACCAACACGCGATCGCCGGAAATCCCCGAGGAGGAGACGATGCGCGCGCCGACGAGCATGGGTTCCTCTTCGTCAACTTCCAGCTCGATGCGGAGAAGCACCTGCCGCGAGACTTCCTGCGGAATCACGAGCGCGCAACCGCCCGCGCTGAGGCTCGTCACGCGGCCGCGCAGCTTTGTCACTACTCGGCGTTTCGCGATGTCGCTGTCGTCGCCATCGAGCGAGGCGTTCAGAATGTCGACGGTCGTGTGTTGATCGTGCCGCACGCGGAAGTGATCTCGCGCTTGGGTGCGGATGAGGTCGTTGGCGTGATCGAGCCGCCATTGGGGAGGGAGGTCTTCGTAGGAGGCGACGGTTGTCGAGAACGCGTAGCGCGCGTCTTCGTCTCGCCAGAGGCGGCATCGCACCGCGTCGCCGTCGTGAAAGATGGGGGATGGCTCGCCTTTTTTCGGGTGGGACGAGACATAGACGTAGGCTTCGTCGACGCGGTCCACGCGCATGCGGGTCCATTGGGGCGACGTGTTTCGCGCGTGCGCGATGGAGAACCACTGGCCCGAGACCAATTCGCGGGTGGAGGTGATGCGTTGGCCCAACGGGAGATAATCGAGGCCCAATTGCGCGCGGATGTCGCGGAGGCGCTCGCCCATCGTCTGGAAGGCGTCGCGATCGCCGGCCTTATCCAAGCGGGCCATTTCGTTGGCGACGCACTTGTCGAATTCGTGACGGACGGTGAGGGCTCGGAGGGGAGCGTGGGGGAGGTTGCGGCGGATTACGTCCTCGATCAGTTCCTGTTCGATGTCGGAGAGGGACCGCTCTTTGAGGATTTCGAACGCGGAACGCCACTCGGCCTGGATGCGTTTGCGGCGGGCTTCGGAACGGCGGTAGTACTCGATGGAGATCGCGCCGGCGATCATGAAGACGAGCGCGATCAGGACGAGGATGAGCGTCGTTGTGCTCGGGGTTGGGAATTCTAGTAGGGATCTAGCGTCTTGCACTCAGGCTATCCTTCGTACTCGTTTTGTCGTTTTTGCGCAGGGGGCATTCCGAAACGTTCGGGACTTCCGATCCCTTACACGCTGGCATTTGTAGCGCTGCTTTTCAAGCGGCGCGTTTCTGCACTGGCGTCGACGCGTCTTCGCGCCGCTTGAAAAGCAGCG
>JBGTJY010000221.1:0-3490 GCA_041744855.1 Candidatus Hydrogenedentales bacterium | reverse complement strand
CGGGACGCACTCGTTCGGGCGCGCGACGGGGGCGTTCACCTGGCGATCACGACGGGCGGCACGGGCGTTGGGCCGCGGGACGTCACGCCGGATGTCGTGCTCGCGCTTGCGGACAAGACGATTCCGGGCGTGATGGAGATGATCCGGATGAAGTACGGCGCGGACAAGCCGTGCGCGTTGTTGAGCCGGACCGTCGCCGCGATCCTCGGGCGAATGCTCGTGTACACGTTGCCGGGCAGCACGCGGGGCGTGGATGAGTACCTCGACGAATTGTTCAAGACCTTGCCGCATACGGTGTGCGTTTTGCATGGGCTGGAAAAGCACTAGACCGTTTTTGCCTGGTAGGAACGGTGAGGTCGTCGAGGCACTGGCGCGGCGGGTGGAAACCCGCCTACTTTAGGGAATGGTCGGCGCCTTGGACGCGGTCCTGCCGGTTCGATCGGATCGAGTTTCTCTACTATGCATCTTCTATCGATGCGTCCCCGATGTGTATCTCGTCCAAAGTCTCAATTTCTTTCTTCACAACCTTCTCGTAGTATTCCTGCCGATCACGAGGACCTGAAACGAGCACGAGTCGATGAGACTTGCTAAATAGAGCCCTCATATCCCGCGGCATAATCCCTAGTTCGTGCACAATCGGCTCGAGATACGAAGCCGCCATTTTCGCCTTCGTCCTAATTATATTTGCGTAGAATATCGCATCTTCGTACTCGGGTACGTTCGACTCCGCAAGGGTTTCAAGCTCCGCGATAAGATTGTGGCTTAGGTGGATAGGCAATGTGACTAGTAGGCCTTTTTTCGATCCGTCGACGGACTGTTTCCCACCGACAGCTACGACGGCGCCCATTCCAATCGCGTCAATGGCAGATTGCGCGTAGGGCAACAACGTCTGAGGCGATACTTTGGGCGTATCGACAAACCGAGTCTCGAATTCCAAGCACTTCCCTCGAGTTTCGGTTTCTTCATGCAAAGATTCATGCGGCATATCATTTCTCCGTTAAGCGACGCATTGCAAGTGCGCCGTGAACTGAAGTCAAAAACGCAACTAGCGCGATCGAACGCTTGCCACAGCGCGCCCACCGTAGTTAGAACGTACAGTTATGCGGCCCGCTTGGGTATAACTATGAGTATCGAATTCACAAGTATATGAAGCACTGGGCTTGGCACCGGGTTTCAATACGACCATGTTGCAACAGCAATAGGCCCGGAGTACCGGCTGAGGTTTTTCATAAGCTCGATCAGTCGTCGCCCAGATTCGAATTCTGCCGTTCGAGTCGCGCTCCGCTCGGGTAATCGTGACGACCTCATCGTAAACGTCATCCCGAAGGCGCGTGTCCGTCAGCGCTCTTCGATTCGCGATATCCATGTAAGCGCCGATGTCCTTAACCACATTCGTAATCATTTCAAACTTATTATCCTTGAGCAGGTCTTTGAAAGAACCGTCCGCCCAGTTGGCGCGAAGTACCGCGACATATTCGAGCGGATCTCCATTCAGACAAACCCGTTCCAGACTTTCCCAATCATAGAGGGTCACGACGCCAGTCCCCAGATCGCTGCCCTTATATCTCGTGCGGATTTCGAGTGTCCAAGCCAGTTGCCGAACCAATCCTTCGAGCGTCGCGCTAAATATTGAGCCAAGAATTGTTCCAAGAGCCTCGCACAGGTTACCGTTGTGAACGCTGAACTCCCATACGCCGCGGAGCAGCGTGCCAACCAGCATCCTTATTTGTAGACGGATTTGGATGCTGGTAGATTTCGACCACTCGAATCCCAGATCTTCAAAATTCGGCCAATCCAAATCCGTTTGCGGATAACATTCGGGCTCGAGCACAAACAGGATGGATACATCAAAGAAGATCGCAATGAGATCGCCTATCAGTTCCTCGCTCGTTCTGAAATCCGCGTCGTTCAGAGGGTTTTCCGCATCGTCTCGAGTAAGTCGGCTGCGAAAATAATTGTCATACGCTGCGATCAGACGTACTCGGAATTCTCGCTGCAATTTCAGGTCCGCGCCGTTCGCGAACCGTGTTGGATCGTTAATCCATTGATGTAGTGCGCCAGGGGCCAACCCGCCCGGAAGATTGTTCCAAATGCCGAGCGATTTCCCGTTGAATTCCTTGAAAAAGTCGACGAACATCGCCAACGGAAATACCGTCGACCCGGAAAGCGCTTTGCCGATCGCTAGAGGGTCCCCATTGTTATTGAGCAGCTCCTTGAACTTCGTATAGGCCCCGTCGACAAAAAGCTGGAACAAAAGCGACTTTTCATCGTGACCCATAACGATGCTTGAAAGTTCCTCCAGCGATTTGAATACGGCATGTCCGCGACGCGTAACCTCGCCCTTGGTTTTCGTGAGTGCCAGCAGATCACCGACCTGCCCTAAAAGCTTCAAGGCATCGACGGGACCTCGCATAATCGCGACCGGGTAGTTGCCGAAGGGCTTATCCTTATTCTTACCGTCGCCAAAAAGCAGCCGCTCGTTCTGCACCACGCTGAGAATTCCGCGGATGATGCGATCGGTGGGTAGAACCGCCAGTTTACCAATGAGACCATGGATCGCTTCGCTTGCTTTAGTCGAGCTCCCACCTCCTCCATTGGGGATGGTATTTGGATCACCCGATGCGCCACCCGTGTTGGAGCTTACCTTCGGATCCGGAAGTGCGAGGTCAATGATGGCTTTCTGAACCGTGGCAACCGCTTCAACCAGAGGCTTGAGAACATCTTTAGTCAGCGTTCCGTCGCCAACATCTACGCTAGTGGCTTCCTCGGAAAGAAAGGTAATAAACTTCGACATTATCTCCGCTACAGGTTTCTGAATGTCTACATCGGTTCCTAGCTTTTTCAGGAATTGCATGATCATGCCGCTCACCGGATCTGCGCCGCCGAGGACCGTGTCGAGCTTTCCGCCAAGACCGGGGATACCGAATAGGTCCCCCGCCGTTGGCCCTATTCGGAAGTCGAGTACGTCATTCATGATCTTCCCGATATCGAACATCGTGCGGAACCTCCGAAGCCCATTGAAAACCAAGCGGGTCTAACCGACTCTTTCGCCTGACAACGCGCCCCATTCCGCAAACTCGAGCACGCCGGGCATCCCACCGCGAAGCCAATCGATGCCGGTTTGCGAAAGAAGAATGTCTATTTTGCGAAGAATACGCAGAAACCAGGCGCCCTTGTCAATATGAAAATAGTCGGAGGGAGGGAGGCCACGGGGAGGGGGCACCGAAACGCCGACGACGAGAAGTATCGCCTCGGAAAAGGTGAACCGTGAACTTCAATGTCGCCACATTCCAGACGAGCGCATCCCTAGTCACCGAACTTGGCAGACCCCACTGTGCAACCCGGGAATGACTATTACCTCCGCACAATGAGTCTGGTGACGTTCATTGATCTTTAGTCCTCCTAATCCCCCTCGAACCTCGGCTACGTTCAGGGGGTTGATTTCGGTGGAATTTGCAGGTGTCAGCGGGTATGATAACTGAGTCGCGAT
>JBGTJY010000220.1:0-14031 GCA_041744855.1 Candidatus Hydrogenedentales bacterium | reverse complement strand
GGGTGCTGCCGGCATCGCGGGACGTCCCAGCCGCCGCGCCGCTTCCGAGAGACTGCGATCGATGTCGTTCATGAATTCGATTGCATCGGCCTCGCAGCGCGCCGCGGAAACTTCATCGTTCACTTGGCGTAGCATCCACGTAGCCGCGCGCAACCCCGCAACGCCCCAGAAATCGTCCCAGTAGTAGAAGTCGATCGGCCCGAGATGCTCCGCGCTGAATCCCGCGGGAAATAAACCGGGATGGGCCTTCGCGCGAAAAACGGACCGGCGCTTCGTCATGATCCAATGCGCGCCGCGCCGAATCGGCCCGAGCCATTTATCCTTCGGCGGCCGGCCGGTGAGCCTACAGAATTCGGCCTTGATCCACAGCACTTGCCCGTTGGAATCCCACTCCCCTTCCTGCGAATGAAAGAATCCAAACGGCGTCAAGCGGCGCTCGAAGTTGTCGATGATCGATTCCGACTTCGCGATCATTCCCGTACGCAACATCGCATTTAGAATGAATACGGCATCGCGAAACCAGAATCGCTTGTAAGTGTACGGACCGGCGTAGACGTCGCCAGGCGTGTGCAGCAACACGGTGCGGATAGCTGCATCGTACAAGAATTGAAATTGCTTGTAGTCGCTTCGAAACGCGCACAGGCCGTCGAGCGCATTTTTCCACACCTCCGCCGCCGTCGACTTGTTTGTGGAGTTGTTCGAGTGCGCATGCGGCCGATGCAGCGGAATCGACAGCCCGATTTCTCGCCGCTCGCCCGTAGGCAGCGCGAATAAGGCCGCGGCCGTCGCCATGCCGACGCCGCACGTCACCTTGTCCGAGTCGTGCCCGTCGAGAACTTGCAGCGCGACGTCCCCCGCGTGATATTCGGAAAAACGGTGCCGCTCAATGGGCGCATCGAACGCGATCGTGCGCTGTCCGTCAACTGTCCAATGTCGCCGTTCGGAATCGATTGCAATGGTGTGAATAAAGCTGATGCCTTCGGGATTGCACGGACGCAAACTAAAACAGAGCCACGCCGGACTCGGACTTTGTCCGGACAGCCGGATCGTGCACGCAGGTCCGTCCGGAGTTGAAACTACTTCGGCCTCGCTCCGCAGCCAACACTCGCCTTCGGTATTCTCCGTCGTGACGCGAAGGCCGTCGGTGAAATCGATCTGCTGGTGAAAACCCTGCAAACGGGATGGCGCGAGCACTGCTCCAGTTTCCGAAATCATCCAACCGTCGATCGACCATCCGTCCAAGAATGGCGTGACCAATCCGGCGGGATCCACAATCGGCAATTCTTCGTGGCCCGGAATTCCGATGGCCGTCCAATTCCGATGCGTCAGATTGATATGGGTTAGGGAAAATGCACGCGGCACGAACGCGACATCCGCTGGATCGAACTGGCGCTCAACCCAAAGCGGCCAAATCCAATCCAGGTTGTGCTGAATTGCGCGGGCATTAATGAGCCCCCGCGCATGCAGCACGACCCCTGCGCGCAACAGCTCGATTGGTTCGGCTACTTCCGCGGGTTGCGAAAAGCGGCGCACCAGCGACAGCAAGGCGATGGGATCGAGAAAGCCGTGCGACTGTGCCAATCGCCGCACCGTTAATTTCCATGGGAGCCATTTAAGCCACATGGTTCTGTCCACAGATTGCGCAGATGGGCACAGATTTTCTTGAAGGAGCGTGATTTGTCATGGGGACAATGCTTGAATGTAGATGTTGCGGTACCAGACTTCTCCGCCGTGGTCTTGCAGCATGAGATGCCCGGATTTGCTTAGGTCTTTGTATGCTGTTTCAAATTTTCCGATGGGCTCAGTCATTTTTGAGAAATCGGATTGGACGACGAGCCAACCGTTCATGTGCACGCTCACTTCATTTCCAACGACGCGGATGTCGTAAGAATTCCATTCGCCCGCCGGCAGCGACATCGTGTGCATGGGGGAGACTACGTCGTAGATCGCCCCGCTGCCATGAACGCTCGGCGCTTTTCCATGGTCGTCTAGCACCTGCACCTCGAATCCGCGCTGCACCGGGTCATCTGCATTCGCGCGCAAAAAAATTCCGCTGTTCGCCCCCGTCGTCACCTTCACCTCGACATGCAGCTCGAAATCCGAAAATTCGTTCGCGGAATATCCGACGTAGCGAAGGCCGAGTTTCGATCGGCCGAAGATGTGCAACACTCCGTCTTCGATCTCGAAGATTTCGTTATCGTCGGATACATTTCGCCAACCGCTCACGGATTCCGCGCTCAACAAATTAATCCACTCCAGCCCCTCGGGTATCGAGGTCGCCGCGCCGATGGGCTGCGAAACCGTCGTGCGACAACCTCCGATGAGTCCCATTCCACCGGCGCCGATCGCCACGCCAGCGATCAGCGCGCCAAGTATCCCAGGCCATTTTCGCTCCAAAGTCGTTTCTCCGATTTCCGTCTCTCCTTAGATTGTACGTGAGCCTTTTCGGAGCTCGGTGCGATTAGGTATTCTCACTGGCATGCAATATGCCTGCCCTCGATAATGGCGCGCTTCGGTAATCTTTTGACTCAACTACTCAAAAACGGGGCGCCGTGAACCAAGAGCAACTTCGGGGCCGGGACATACGTGTCGCTCCGACTCTTCGCTTTTGTCCCGCCTATTCACCGGTGCGCGCATCCTCCAAATCGGGACGACGACGGGCTAACCCATGAACGGCGCGCCGAGTATCGCCTATTTCAGCATGGAGATTGCGCTCGATCCAGGCGTGCCTACGTACGCAGGAGGCCTTGGCGTCCTCGCGGGCGACACCATCCGGGCCGCCGCCGACATGGGAGTGCCCATGGTTGCGGTCACTCTCGTGCATCGCAAGGGATACTTTTTTCAGCGCCTGGACCCGAGCGGATGGCAAACCGAAGAAATCGTCGCCTGGTCGCTCGATAACTTTCTCGAGGAACTCCCGGAACGCGTCCAAGTCACGGTCGACGGCCACTCCGTCCACGTGCGCGCGTGGCGATATACGGTGAAAAGTCCGGATGGCGGGTCGGTCCCCGTTATTCTGCTCGACACGGACGTGCCCGAAAATGAGCCGTGGCATCGCGGCCTAACCGACAAACTTTACGGCGGCGATCACTACTACCGGCTTTGTCAGGAGATTGTCCTCGGGCGTGGCGGCGTGCGCATGCTGCGCGCACTCCGATATGTCGACTGCTGCCGCTTCCACATGAACGAAGGCCACGCAAGCCTTCTCGCGATCGAGCTATTGGAAGAGGAGCGTCTCCGGGCGGGACGCGATCGCGTCGAACAGGAGGACGTTGAAGCCGTTCGGCGCCAATGCGTCTTCACCACGCATACGCCGGTCGAGGCGGGTCACGACAAATTTCCGCTCGATCTGGCGACACGCGTGATTGGCCTGCGGTCCGATTTGCTCGAACTGGGCGACCTCATTTGCAGTGGCAACGAGCTGAACATGACCTATCTCGCGTTGAATCTCAGTCACTATGTAAACGGCGTCGCCAAGAAACACGGCGAAATCTCGCGCAAAATGTTCACGGGCTTCAAGATCGACGCGATTACGAACGGCGTTCACGCGTCGACGTGGATCTCGGCCCCTTTCCAAGAAATATTCGACACCCATCTCAAAGGTTGGCGGCAGGACAACTTCAGCCTGCGCGCGGCATTGTCCATCCCCCGCGAGGAAATCTGGCGCGCCCATCTGGAGGCCAAATCGGAACTCATCTCGTTCGTCAACGAAGAATGCAATGCAGGCTTCGACCATGACCACCTGACACTAGGGTTCGCACGCCGCGCCGCGCCCTACAAACGGGGCGCGCTGCCTCTGCACGACCTCGAGCGTATCAAGGCCATCGTGGAAAAAGTCGGGCCCATCCAATTTGTCTACGCGGGCAAGGCGCATCCTGGCGATGAAAACGGCAAGGCCATCATCCAGCGCATCTTCCAAGCCAAGGAAGCGCTCGCCGGAAGCGTCGAAATTGCCTACGTGCCCAACTACGATCTGCGCGCCGCCAAGCTCCTCACGTCCGGCGTCGACCTGTGGCTGAACACGCCGCAACCTCCGATGGAAGCCTCCGGCACCAGCGGCATGAAAGCCGCGCTCAACGGCATCCCGAGCATGAGCGTGCTCGACGGATGGTGGATCGAGGGGTGGGTCGAAGGCGTCACCGGCTGGGCCATAGGCGATATGCCGACCGGCGACGAACAAGGCCGCGACCGATGGATCAGCGACGCGGATAGCTTTTACGACAAGCTCGAACACGGAGTCGCCCCGCTCTATTACAACGACCGCGATCGCTTCATCGACATCATGCGCCACTGCATCGCGATCAACGGCTCGTTCTTCAACACGCAACGTATGCTCCAGCAATACGTGCTGAAGGCGTATTTCGGGGCCACGGAGCAGAACAACCAATCCGGGGACTGAGCCAGCGTCAAGCTCATACTGTCCGCGCACTAGGTAATTGACATCGACGAGCGCGCTTGGATCGTTCTTTGCTTCTCACCTTCGGGGCAGATTTATCTCTGCATTCTGAGTTGTAAACAAATTCCCGTGCGCGCGTCCCATTTTTTTCCCCGTAGCGCGCCGCCTCGTCGTAGAATACAAGGATCCATGAACGTTCTCATGTTGGGCTGGGAGTACCCGCCGCATATCGCCGGTGGATTGGGGACGGCCTGCGAAGGGCTGAGCCGGGGCCTTGCGCGCCAGGGCATCAATGTCACTTTCCTAATGCCAAATGTATTCGGCGACGAAGCTGCGCCTCACATGACGCTCATCGATTCCGACCAAATATTATCGAAGTTGATGCTCGCGGGCGTCGCTGATTCGGGGAGGGCCCCGACTAAAGGATCGATCACGCGATTCGGAATACGGGCGAATCTGATGCCGTACTGGTCCGAGCAGGATTACATGTCCCGAATTGCAACAGAAGGCGGTCAAATTGAAAACTCTGTAGGCCGCAGCGGACAAACCCAACCTCGATATCGCGCGAATATTTTCGCGGAAGTCGACCATTTCACCCAGGTAGCGTCACATGCCGGTGAACTCGTGGATTTCGACGTGATCCATGTCCACGACTGGATGACGTTCCCAGCGGGGATCGCGCTCAAGCATCTAAGCGGCAAGCCGTTGGTCGCGCACATCCACAGCCTCGAATGCGACCGCAGCGGGTCGAATCCCAACCCGCGCATCCGCGATATCGAGGGCTATGGCGTGACGCAGGCCGACGCGGTCGTCGCCGTGAGCCACTACACGCAACAGATGATTTGCCGTGTGCACAGCGTGCCAGAGGAACGCGTGCATGTGGTCCACAACGGCATTTATCCATCCGAAGCCGTTCGCCACTACCAGGCGAAACGCGACTCAAATTCCCACCCCACCGTACTTTTTCTGGGCAGGGTTACATTTCAGAAAGGTCCCGACTATTTCGTGCACGCGGCCGCGAAAGTTCTACCCCACGTTCCCACTGCGCAATTCGTGTTGGCGGGCTCCGGCGATATGCTCGAACAAGTTAAAAATTTGGCGCGGGAATTGCGCATCGAACAAAACTTTTTCTTCCCCGGATTCCTACGAGGCAGCGAAGTCGAAGAAATGTTTTCGGTCGCGGATGTCTACGTCATGCCGTCCGTCTCCGAACCATTCGGCATCGCGGCGCTTGAAGCCATCAATTTCGAAGTGCCGGCCTTGATCTCGAGGCAATCGGGAGTAGCGGAAGTGGTCGACCACAGTCTCAAGTTCGACTTTTGGGACGTGGATCGTCTCGCGGACCTTATCATCAACGCGCTCTTACATACCGAAATGCGGGCGGAGATGGTCGAGCACGCGAAAAGGGAATTGAACAAGGTGCGCTGGGACGCATCGGCAGCCAAGACAATCAAAGTTTACGAGCATGTTAGGTCCGGGAGCGACGCGCTCGATCGCGACCGGGTCGGGGATTAGGGAGCGACGATCGCGATGCCATCGGTCAGCCTATACTTTCAAGTGCACCAGCCGTTCCGTCTGCGGCAGTTTTCATTTTTCGATTCGTCGCAGGACTTCGACTATTTCGACGACTCCAAGAATGGCGAGATTCTCCGCAAGGTCGCCGAGAAATGCTACCTGCCGACGAACGAGACCATTCTCCGGCTCATCGATCGCTTTGAGGGGAAATTCCGCGTCGCATATTCGATCACGGGCGTGGCGCTCGAACAGTTCGAGCGGTATTCGCCCGAGACCCTAGCGTCGTTCCAGAGTCTCGCGCAGACGGGTTGCGTCGAGTTCCTCGGCGAAACGTACTACCACTCCCTGTCCTCGATATACGACCGCGCGGAATTTCAGGCGCAAGTGCAGAAACACCGCCGGCTCATGGAGCGTCTGTTTGGGCAGAGCCCAACCGTCTTTCGCAATACCGAGCTGATTTATGACGATTCGATCGGCAAACAGGTCGCCGAGATGGGTTATAAGGCGATCCTTGCCGAAGGCGTCGACGACTTTCTCGCATGGCGCAGTCCGAATTTCGTCTATCGCGTCCCCGAGACCAGCACCGCGCTGCTCTTGAAAAACTACCGCCTGAGCGACGACGTCGCATTTCGATTCTCCAACCGCGATTGGCACGACTACCCGCTGACCGCGGATAAATTCGCGCGTTGGATCCACAACATCAGCGGCGCGGGCGAAGTGGTCAATCTGTATATGGACTACGAGACTTTCGGCGAGCACCAGTGGGAATCGACCGGCGTATTTAAGTTCCTCGAACATTTGCCCGGCGAAATTTTGAGTCATCCCCACTGGGACTTCCTGACACCGTCCCAAGTCGTCGACCGGTATTCACCCGTCTCCGACCTATCGTTTCCGCGAACGCGATCGTGGGCGGATGTCGATCGCGACCTGACGGCGTGGTGCGGCAATAAAATGCAGACTAAAGCGATTGAAGCGCTGTACGAATGCGCACGCGAGGTCTTCGCTGACGATGACCCCTTGGCCGTGGATACATGGCGAAAACTTCAGACCTCCGATCACTTCTATTACATGTGCACGAAATGGTTTTCCGATGGCGACGTGCATGCGTACTTCAGCCCCTACGAATCGCCCTACGATGCGTTTCTGAACTTTCAGAACGTGTTGCGCAACTTCTTGGTGACCCTGCAGCAGAGAGCGCTCGACCGCGCGGTCACCGACGCCAACGTACTCGGGACCGAAGCGATCGCAAGCCCGCGGCACGCGTTCGAACCTAAACATCCGGAACCCATCAGGTCCACCGCGCTTGCGCCCGTTGGTCTTGTGGGCGCAAAGTAACACTCTGCACCCGCGTCCATAGACGATCGCGGCATTCCTGACACGGCGATGCATGGCCTTATCGAATCCGAGCGCGAATGGATAGAGGCGGGCGGAACAGGGGCCTTCGCGATGGGCACGGTATCCGGCGTGCGCACGCGGCGATATCACAATGTTCTCATGCACGCGCAATCGCCTTCGCGCGGGCGCGTCGTTCTCGTCAATGGGTTCGATGCGTGGCTGAGCGTACGCGGCCAAAAGATTTTCCTATTCCCCCAACGCTATCGACATCCATCGGCCCCGAACGATCTAGCGCACATCACGAAATTCGAATCGTGCCCGTGGCCGGCTTGGTCTTTTGAAATACCGGGCGGGGGAACCGGCCGGCAGGAACTCTTCGTCCATCACGGCTATTCGGAAACGGTCATCCGGTGGACGTTCGCTGACGTGCCCGCATCGCTGTTTCATCTCAGGCCATTTCTAACTTGCCGCGACTACCACTCGCTACGACGCCGCGATTCGTCCTTTAACTTCGACGCCGAGCGACGCGGCGACGCGGTCATCTGGACGCCGTATCCCGAGTATCCCGCCGTCGCCGCGCGATCGAACGCCGTCTACGAGCACGATCCGGTCTGGTACGAAGACTTTTACTACGCTGAAGAAGACGCGCGCGGATACGACGCGATCGAAGACGCGGCAAGTCCGGGCATCCTGACGTGGCGCGTGGGTCCCGGCTCGAGCAATCCCTGGCTCGCGTTCTCGGCGGTTTCCGCGTGGGCGTCGGCGCGGGACGTCATCTCGCCCTATCCCATCGACGAACGCGTGAAAACTGAGCAGGCCCGGCGCGAATCCTGTTCGTCGTTGGAACTCGCACGACGAGCGTACATCGTGAAACGTGGCGACGACGCATCGATTATCGCGGGATATCCCTGGTTCACGGATTGGGGGCGCGACACGTTTATCGCCATGCGCGGATTATGTCTCGCAACGGGGCGATTCGACGAAGCGGAGTCGATCCTCGCGGCATGGTCGCGCTCAGTCTCCGAGGGCATGCTCCCCAATCGCTTTCCGGACAATGGCGAGAATCCGGACTACAACTCGGTCGATGCATCGTTGTGGTTCATCATCGCGGCCTACGAGTATCTCCGCGACAAGGATCGCGCGGGCTACGGCGGTTTCTCCATCAAAGAAGAATGCATCCGCGATGCGATGCGCGCGATCCTCGACGGCTACGCCGCCGGTACGCGGTTCGGGATCTGCATGGATGACGACGGACTTCTACGCGCCGGTGAGGAAGGCCACGCCCTAACCTGGATGGACGCGCGCGCTGACGGCGTCGGCATAACGCCGCGAATCGGAAAACCGGTCGAGATACAATCGCTTTGGCTCAATGCACTGGCGATCGGGCAAACTTGGTCGTCCAAGTGGCGAGATATTCTGCCCAACGCCGTTCAGAGTTTTGTGAAACAGTTTTGGGACCCTGAGAAAAAACATCTCGCGGATGTGGTAGATCTGAATCACGAGCGCGGCGCGATCGACTGGTCGCTCCGCCCGAACCAAGTCTTCGCCGTCGGCGGTTTGCCCTTCGCCACCGTTCCCCGCAAAATAGCGGCGTCAATCGTCGAAGCTGTCGAGCGCGAACTGCTAACGCCCGCGGGGCTGCGCACCTTGTCGCCTCATGACAACGCGTACCGCGGACAATACAAGGGGAGCCTCCGAGATCGTGATAGCGCGTATCATCAGGGGACGGTTTGGCCATGGCTCATGGGGCCGTTTGTCGAGGCTTGGTTGCGCGTGCGCGATTTCTCCGCCGAGGCCCGAGCCGAGGCGCGCGATCGATTCCTCGCGCCTTTGGAGGATCGCCTGCACGTGTATGGTCTCGGTCATCTCTCGGAACTTGCGGACGGCGATCCCCCGCATCGTCCGCGCGGCTGCCCTTTCCAAGCCTGGTCGATGGGCGAATATCTCCGCATACGCGCACTTTGCAACGAAGAATCTCAACCCGAGCGCGTATGGAATTTGACGACCTAAAGGCGGAGGCGGGGCGCGTCGGCCGCTCGCGTTGGCGCCGGTGGGGACCCTACCTCAGCGAACGCCAATGGGGCACCGTGCGCGAGGATTACAGCCCCGACGGCAGCTACTGGGACTACTTCACGTTTGACGACGCTCGCAGCCGCGCATACCGTTGGGGCGAAGATGGCATCGCGGGTTTCTCCGACGATCGCCAACTCTTCTGCGTCAGCGTCGCGCTCTGGAATCATCATGACCCATTTCTGAAGGAGCGTCTATTCGGACTTTCGAACAGCGAGGGGAATCATGGCGAGGACGTGAAGGAATGTTACTACTACCTCGACGCCCTGCCCAGCCACGCCTATTTGAAAATGCTCTACAAATACCCGCAGTCCGAATTTCCGTACGCCGAATTACGGCAGCGTAACCAGCGCGGTCATGGAAATGCCCCCGAGTTTGAGCTTATCGACACAGGCTGTTTCGACGAAAATCGCTACTTCGACGTCTTCGTCGAATACGCGAAAGTGACCCCCGACGATATCCTCCTCCAGATCACGATCCACAATCGCAACGTGTTCCCCGCGCAGCTCGACGTGTTGCCGCAGCTCTGGTTTCGCAACACGTGGTCGTGGCGGCCCGCCGCGTCGAAGCCGGTCCTCTACAAGGAGCGCGACGGTCACATCGCCGCGCGCGTGCGCGACCTCGATGACATCCATTTCTACGCCGAGAACAATCCGCCGCTGCTCTTCTGCGATAACGAGACCCACCACGTGCGCATCCACGGATTCAAGTCCGCCCAGGGCCACTTCAAAGACGCGTTCCACGACTACGTCATTCATGGCGAACACAACGCCGTGAATCCGAACGAATCCGGCACGAAGGCCGCCGCGCACTACACGCTCACGGTCGACCCCGGCGTACCCGCCACGATCCGTTGCCGTTTCGGGAATCACCGGCACAGCGAGCCCTTTGCTGAATTCGACGAGCAACTCTCGCTGCGGCGACAGGAGGCGGACACGTTCTACGCGGAGTTGCAGTCGGGGATGCGCATTGACGATGAGCGCAATGTCCAGCGGCAGGCACTCGCGGGAATGATTTGGAACAAACAGTTTTATTACTACGACGTGTTCGAGTGGTTGAGCGGCGACCCGACGCAACCGCCTCCACCGGAGAGCCGCAAGCAAGGCCGGAACAGTCAGTGGCAACACCTCAACAACACCGACATCATTTCGATGCCGGACAAGTGGGAGTTCCCGTGGTACGCCGGTTGGGACCTCGCGTTTCACTGCGTGCCCTTCGCTCTCATCGATCCGGAATTCGCAAAGGACCAACTCGTCCTTTTCGCCCGCGAACGTTACATGCATCCCAACGGCCAACTACCCGCGTACGAAGGCAGCCTATCCGACGTGAATCCCCCCGTGCACGCGTGGGCGGCATGGGAGGTCTTTCGCATCGATCGCAATCGCCGCGGCGGCCCCGGCGACACGCTGTTCCTCGAGCGCGTGTTTCATAAGCTCCTGCTCAACTTCACGTGGTGGGTAAACCGGAAAGACGCGCACGGCCTCAACGTTTTTCAAGGTGGATTCCTGGGGCTCGACAACATCGGCGTCTTCGATCGCGAAGAACCGTTTCCCACGGGCGGACACATCGTGCAATCCGACGCGACGAGCTGGATGGCGATGTACTCGCTCAACATGATGCGCATCGCGCTCGAGCTCGCGAAACACAACCGCGCGTACGAAGACATCGCGTCGAAGTTTTTTCAACACTTCCTGCATATCGCGAAAGCGATGCACGATATTGGCGGTTCGGGCATTGGGTTGTGGGATGAAGAAGACAAGTTCTACTACGACGTGCTCAATCCCCCGAACTCGCCGCCGATTCCGATGAAGGCGCGCTCCGTCGTGGGGCTCATCCCGCTCTTCGCGGTGGAGACTCTCTCCCACGCCACGCTCGAATCGCTCCCGGGATTTCATCGGGAGGTCGTGGATTTTCTGCGGCGCCGAAAAGACCTTGGCAAACTCGTCTCGCAACACGTAACGGAGGTTGACGGGCCGATTCACTTGCTCGCGCTGCTCACGCCCGCGCGCATCATCGCGGTGCTGCGGTACGTCTTCGACGAAACCGAGTTTCTGTCCCCCTACGGCGTGCGCGCGCTTTCGCGAAAGCACGGCGAGGAGCCGTATCGTCTCGACTATGGGAGCGAGCGCCTCACCGTCGAATACCAACCCGGCGAATCGGACTCATTGCAATTCGGAGGCAATTCAAACTGGCGCGGTCCGGTCTGGCCGCCGATCAACTATCTGCTCATTAACGCCCTGCGCGAGTACTACCGATTTTATCGCGATACGCTCAAGGTAGAATTTCCGACGGGCTCGGGACGCTACATCAACCTCAATGAAGCCGCCGACGAACTCTCGCGTCGATTCTGCGCGATCTTCTTGCGCAACGCCGAAGGCAGGCGGCCGGTCTTTGGCGAATGCGAAAAATTTCAGACCGATCCGCATTTTCGGGATCACATCCTCTTCCACGAATATTTCCACGGCGAAACGGGCCGCGGGTGCGGCGCATCGCACCAGACTGGGTGGACGGGTTGCGTGGCGAATTTGTTGGCAGCACGGGGGGCGCGGGATGGGAAGAATGGCAAGCCAATCAACGCCGCAACGGATGAAAATTAGAAACGAACTACCAGTTTCGCGAAAACCTCTGCGTACCTCCGCGGCCTCTGCGACTCCGCGTTTAAGAACTCACCCGCGCTGCACGCTCTCCCATTTGCCCGACTTTCCTGAGCTGAGCACCGCGTCGCACACCTGTTGCGTTTCGAGCGCATCCCGGAACGTCGGGGCGGTCGACTGACCCTTCGCCGCGTTTTCAAGGAAATCCGCGACTTGGTGCACGAACGAATGCTCGTAACCGATCTGTAGTCCCGGCACCCACCAGTGCTTCAGGTACGGCATGTCGCCGTCCGTCACGTGTATCGAGCGCCAACCGCGCACGATCGACTCGTCGCGATGATCGAAGTAGGACAACCGGTGGAGGTCGTGCAGGTCCCACTGGATCGAGGCATGCTCGCCGTTGATCTCGAACGTGTACAGCGCCTTGTGACCCCGCGCATACCGCGTCGACTCGAATGTCGCGAGCGACCCGTTCTCGAATCGCGCGAGGAACGCACACGCATCGTCGATCCCGACCGGCTCGACCTTGCCCGTCAAATTGTGTTGACGCTCCTTGACGAACGTCTCCGTCATCGCGCTCACGCCCTTGATCGATCCGTTCAGCCAAAGCGCTGTATCGATGCAATGCGCGAGCAAATCCCCCGTAACGCCGGAGCCCGCCGCGGCGACGTCGAGCCGCCACAACCCCTCGCCGCCCTGCGGAAGATCGGTCGCGATCGTCCAGTCTTGCAAGAACACAGCGCGATAATGGTAGATGCGCCCGAGCCGGCCCTCGTCGATCAGTTGCTTCGCCAATGTCACTGCGGGCACACGGCGATAGTTGTACCAAACCGTGTTCAGCACCTTGGCCTTCTCGACCGCGCGGCACATCTCCTCGCCCTCGGCGCTATTCATCGCGAGCGGCTTCTCGCACAGAATCATCTTGCCTGCCGCCGCGGCAGCGATTGCGATTTCCTTATGCAAGTTGTTCGGCGTGCAAATGTCGATTGCGTCGATATCTTTGCGCTCGATCAGCTTTCGCCAATCCGTCTCCGTCGATTCGTAGCCCCACTGATCCGCGAAGGCCTTGATCCGGGACGCTTCCCGCGCGCATGCCGCCTTCAACACGGGCCGGTATTCAAGGTCGAAAAAGTTGTTCACCGTGCGATAGGCGTTCGAGTGCGCCCGTCCCATGAACCCGTACCCGATCATCCCGACATTCAAGTTCTTCGCCATATCCCCTCCGAAAGCATAGCCACGCACCCAAACGGGTGAAGTGTATTCGTTGACCCCAGCCGACGGTCAAGAATCCGCGCATTCAAGGATCTGCGAATTCTGTGCAATCTGTGGACCCATCAATTTGACACTCGATCGAACATCATGTACAATTTAATCAAAATGGTCGAATCGAGTGAAAATCCGATGGCAACATGACTCAAAACGGCTCCGAGCCCTGGGCCTGATGAAGTTTGGAACCGCCGCCGCGTCTATCGATGCGGCACTGAAGGTGCGCGCCGCACGCAAGCCAATTCGTGTCGAAAGCCAAATCGGCCTTCCCAGCTACTCCTTCATCTATACGCTTGCCGAAGAGCCTATGACCCGGCGCCAATCGTAAGGAAGGGTGCCGGGATGATCGGCGGAAAGGCAGCCCCGCCGTTCGTTCGCAGGGAGCTAAAGAGGCGCTCCAGATTAGCCCCGGCGGGCGGCCACGCGCGAGTCTGTTTTAGGAGAAAGCTGCCGCGCGTGGTCCCCCGCCCCTCCGTACGGTCGAATAATCCCGGAACCCGTAAACCAGCCCTTGACACGGCGTCCCACTTTTGCTACGACATGATTAAGTTAAGCGGATTGGTTAAGCTCGACGAACCAAGTAGAGGGCGCGACGCGATGGATCGAGACCCTATTCAAATGTTGGAACCGGTTGCGGCCACGTATGCAAAGGTCAATTTCGGGACGATCCTGCACAAGGTCTCGGTCGAAGACGAGCGCTACGTGGTCAACCGGCAAGGCAATCCGGTGGCCGTGATTCTTGGCTATCGGCAGTATGCCGATTTAGTCAACGCGGCGAAAGCCAAGAGCTAGACTAGCCACCGAAGCAACCCAACAAAGAAAGAATACTCGCGCAGAGACGCAGAGGCGCAGAGA
>JBGTJY010000219.1:0-2431 GCA_041744855.1 Candidatus Hydrogenedentales bacterium | reverse complement strand
ATACGCTTTGATCGCATACAGGTATCAAGAAGGGCGGGAGCCTCCAAAAAGCCCCGCACCAAGAAGAGCCTGCGGGGGGAATCAAAGTTCGGTTCCCCCCGCAGGCATTTTTGTTATCCGCGACGCGAAGGCGAGTCTTCGAGCCGCAGCGGAGCGCGCAGACGTTGCGCAACCTCTGCGCGCTCCGCTCCGCGTCGCGGCTAACACCTTCCCTGTCCCCTCACTCCCGAACCCTCCATATGTCCGCTCGAAAACCCGCAATCGAAGGCTCAAACAATAGTTTTTATTCGAGAAAACAAGCGCAGCACACTTATGTCCGCGTTTCGGAATCTCGATTTTCGCGACATAAGTCGTCGCGAGTTCTCGCAAAGACTAACGTAAACCACGAAAGTTATGCAAATCTATGCGGAGATGGGCACATTATTATGTCCCAGCTTCACATCTTCGGCGGACATAAAGACCATAGCCGCAACACTCCATCCAGCATCCGCTCTCGTGGTAAACTCACCATTGAAAAAGGGGACATTCTACTTTTTCCAAACCATTAGGCTCGCCTTGCAAACAAGGCTCCCCGAGGAAAAAGTTGAATGTCCCCTTTTTCAAACCTCCAGCACCCCCTCCAGAAAAGGGGGACACGCAACTTTATCGCTTGGCGTTTGTTCAACCTGCAGCGCTTTATGTGCTAAAAAGTAGCATGTCCCCCTTTTCTCTCGCACGGGCAATGGGCCCATGCTACCCGGTAGAATACGGTATAATAGCGTAATATGGCCACTGCACCCCCCACCAAATCACCGGCAACCGCTCCCTCTTCGCGCAATGGCCGCGGTAAGGATGTGGAAGTCGTCCAATACGACCGCTACATCGAGAAGCAAATTCGCAAGACCCGGACGACGGTGAAGCTCGTCGATCTGGCCTATGCGCTGCTCCAATTGACGATTGGTTTGATCCTCATTTTGCTGGTAGCCACGCTGGTCGAACAGTGGCTCGTCGAAGGGGGCTTCAGCAGTTGGGCGCGGTATGTGGCATTTGGTTTGATCGTGGCGAGCGTGGGCTACTTTTTTGTTCGGCGATTGTGGCCCCTGTTGTGGGGGCGGATCAATCCTGTTTACGCAGCCCACACGATTGAACTAGGGCATCCCACGCTCAAGAACAGCCTCGTTAATTTCCTGCTGTTCCGCACCCGTCGCGAACAGATGCCGCAGGCGGTTTATGAAGCCCTCGAACAACAAGCGGCCCAGGGACTCTCTCGAGTGCCGGTCGAAATGACCGTGGATCGCTCGCCGCTGATTCGGTTGGGTTATGTGTTGGTCGGCGTGGTAGTTGCGAGCGCTCTGTATGCTTTTTTCTCGCCGAAGCATCCCTTTGCCACGGCAGGTCGCGTACTTGCGCCGTGGGCGGCGATTGCTCCGCCTAGTCGCGTCGATATCGATCGCATCGAACCGGGCACCGCCACCGTCACGCAGGGCGAGACGCTCACGATTTCTGCTGAAGTCCGCGGCCTCCGCGAGGGCGAGTTGGTGCGATTGCGTTACACGACCGCCGACGGCAAAGAGGTCGATGCCACCGCGAACATGCGGAAGAGTGAATCGGGTCTGCGGTACGAAGCGTCGCTGCCCCCCGTCACGTCGCAGTCCGTGGGAATGGATGAGGATTTGCAGTACCGCATCGAGGCGGGCGACGCGCGGACCATCGACTACCGGATCACCGTTCTTACGGCTCCGGCGATTGTGATCCGACAGGTTGACTATGAATTTCCCGATTACACGGGCTACGTCGATCAAAAAGTACCGAACCTCGGCGACATACGCGGGATCGAAGGGACGCGGGTCACTCTGCATGCGGAAGCGAACGGGCCGATTGAGTCGGCAGAGGTTGATTTCAATGCCGATGGCCGATCTGACTTGCGGATGAAACCGGAAGGCAACAAGGCCAGTGCAAGTTTCGTGCTGGCACTCCGCGAAGATCGCCGCACGCCGCTGCAAACCAGTTACACGCTGCGATTTAAGAACCAAGAAGGCCGCACGAATCCCCGCCCCATACAGTACCACATCGACGTCGTGCCCGATTACTCGCCGGAAGTGAATCTGGTTGCTCCGGAGGAAAAGGTCCGCGACGTGCGAATCGATGAGACGGTGCTGGTGAGCGTGGAGGCGCGCGATCCCGATTTCGGATTGATGAGTGTGTCCCTCGCGGGGCAATCGACTGGCAAGACGGCGTTCGAGTCGGAACTACTCAAAAAGTGGCCGCACGAAGGACCGTTTCTCGGTGAATTCCAATTCACACCGCGGGATCACAATCTCAATCCGGGAGACGAAGTCCAATATTGGGCCACGGCCCGCGACTCGCGCCAGCCCGAGGCGAACGTTGCCACTTCGAGTCGGCAGACGTTTCGGATTGTCGCGCCCAATCCGAAGCAGCCCAACCCGAACGA
>JBGTJY010000218.1:0-10136 GCA_041744855.1 Candidatus Hydrogenedentales bacterium | reverse complement strand
AACGCGAGCGGGAACCCGCGGCGCCGCTGCAATAAACCGGCCGCACTGTCATTCCTGCGAAAGCAGGAATCTCTCCCTACATTCGAAGCGTCGTGTACAAGTGGGAGATTCCTGCCTTCGCAGGAATGACGTGCAGGGGCTTGTTGCGCCGTTTCAATCGGGAGTCGCGCATGCTCGCTACTCCGCCTCCACGCCCGGCACCAGCGATCGCTTGTACCGCTCAATCCGATCGTCAATCGCCACCGACGCGTCGCCCGGATACCGGCTCTGGTCCCACGGAAATCCGCGCCACTCGAAAAGCACGCCGTTCGAACTCGCCGCGACGATCGTCTGTCCATCGGGCGACATCACGACCTCAGCGAGCCCGTGGCCCCGCGCGTCGAGCGCGAGAATCTCGCGCGCGACTGCCAAGTCCCAAAGCCGCACCGTCCCATCGTCGCTCGCGGAAATTATTCGCCGTCCGTCCGGCGTGAAATCGACGTCGGTCACCACCGATGTGTGCCCTTCAAAGAGGCCCAGTTCCTCCCCATTCACGGCATCCCAAAGTCGAATCTCGTGGTCGCCCGCGCCCGTAATCAGATATCCGCCGCCCGGACTGAACTCCGCGTCCTCGACGCCGACGGTGTGCGCACGCAAGCTCACTGTTGGACTGTTGGGCGCGGCTTCGTCCCAAATAAATGCCTGCGAATCGCCCCCGCCCGTCGCGAGGCGGCGTTCGAACGGATGAAACGACAACGCCAGGACGCGCGACGTATGGCCCTGGAAAGAATGCGTGCGCGCATTCGTATCGAGATTCCAAACCTGCACCCATCCGTCGTCGAGTCCAATCGCCAGCAACGGCTCGGATTCGGAAAACGTCAAGACCCGAATTCGCTCCCTGCGCACGCGGAGGTGTCTCGATACCGCCTTCGCTTCCACGTCCCAGATGTCGACGGCGCCACCATCCCAGGCCGACGCGAGCCATTTACCGTCGGGGCTAAACGCGAACGTAACGATCGCCTCGCCTTGCGACCACAACTTGTCGATTTCCGTTTGGCTCGGAATGTCCCACAGCGTGATCGCTTGACCTTCTCCCGCGCTCGCGGCGAGATGCCCCTGCGGATGAATCGCGATCGCGCGCTTAGCATCGTCCTCCGCCGGCAAGCGGAACATGCGCGCTGCGGGCGCTGCCGCGATTGGTCCGCCCGCGGCATCGTCCGATAGCCAATCGGCAATGCGCCACGTTTTGATTTGCCCGTTGTCGCCCGCCGTGGCGAGCATCTGGCCATCGTCGCTGAAACGCAACGCATTCACTTCGCTGCCTTGACCGAGAATCGTCGCGACAGCGAGATGCGTCGTCGCATCCCAAATGCGCGCCGAACCGTCGCGGCAAGCCGTCGCCACGTAAGCACCGTCAGGGCTGTGTTCGACGTACCAAACGGCGTTGCGATGCTTGGGAAGCATGCCAAGTTCCGCGCCCGACTCGATGTCGTAAACGCGCGCATTCCCGCTAAAAGTCGCCGTGACAAACGACCCATTGGTCGGATGCACGCTGATCCCATTGATGATGCCGTCTGAAGAGTTCATCCGATGCACAGGTCTACGCGACTCGACTTCCCAAATGGTCACGGTGCCATTCGTGCCGCCCGTCACAATCCGCTTGCCGTCACGGCTAAACGCAAGCGAGCGGATGCGGGTCCGCTGCGGCGGAAACTGCGCGATTTCCTGTCCCGATGCGGGATCCCAAACGCGCAGGACGCGGTCGTCGCCGCCGGTCGCGATCGATTGGCCGTCGGGCGAAAAGTCGCTCGACCATATCGCCCCTTCGTGATCCTGAAATCGCGCGACGGGCAGGCCCGATGTCCGGTCCCACACGACGACCATCGTGTCCCAACCGGCCGTGGCGATCTTCGTACTGTCCGGGCTAATCGAAAGCGTTCGCAACTCCGCCCGATGCGCGTCGTAGGTCTTCACGATCTCGCCGGTCCGCGTCGACCATTCTCGCACCAGCGCATCCTCGCCTACGCCTATCACCGTCTCGCCGCCCGGTGTCAACGCGAGGTCGAAAAGTTTGGACTCGCTGCCTTGAATCGAAATCGTGTCGAGGTTGACCAGCCGCTCCAGATAGCCCCACTCCCAATGGCGCAACTCGGCCGGCGTTTCGGCAAGGGCCTTGCGCGCCGCGGTGTAATTGCCGTTGTCCGTGTTTGCCTCGGCGGTCACTATATTCGCCCAATATTCCAGTGCGTCGTGGCGGGTTTCCAGCGGGCGATTCGAACTAAGGTCCCGCATAATCTGCGCGTCCGCGCGGCGCAGCACATCGAATCGCTGCTCTTGTCCGTCCTGCGATTCGATCGCCCACGGGTTGCCGCGGGGAAACAAGCTGTACACTGCGCCGGCAATGATGGCGAGGAGCGCGGCCACGATTCCCGCCGTTTTTATGATCGTGTTGCGCCGTGCGCGCGCCCGGCGTGAACGGCGTTCCTCGAGCGCCGGAGCATCGCTGGCGAATGTCTCCCCGACCTGCGGCGCGAGTTCAGCGAGAAATTCGTCGACGGAGCCGTACCGCGCATCTGCCTCGTACGCCATGGCACGGCGACAGACTCCGGCCAGACCGCCGCTCAATTCCGACGAAGGCACTTCATCGATCCTGCCTGGCGGCTGCTTCGCCGTGAGAATGAAATACAACACGGCGCCCAGGCTGTAAATGTCGGAACGAACGTCGACCGCCCCACCTTTGCGCGCTTCGGGCGCCGCGTAGGATCGCTCGTCGCCATCGCCGCTCACGCTGCTTGCGGGCATGGTGGTCGACCCGTTGAGAATGATCGCGCGTGACCACTTCTCGAGCGACGCGTCGCCGTAAGGTCCCACGACGATCGAGTCGGGCGAGATACCGCCATGGAGCACACCGCGCGAGTGGCTGTACGCAACCGCGCGGCAAATCGCGGCGAATTGCGGCAACAGTCGCAGCCGCAAACTCTGGCTGCGCGCGTGATTCACCCGCACGCGCAGCGGCTCGCCCCGCGCAAGTTTCAGCGCGTAGTAGGCGCTCGTTTCGTCCCAGATCCCCGCATCGAGCACCGGCGGTATAGCGGGATGCTCGAGCAGGCTCACCGCGCGCGCTTCCCGGAAAAAGTGCGCCATGGCGGGATCGTTCAAGTCGTTGAGATCGATCGCCGCGCCATCGAAGTGATTCTCTGGTCGGTCGAAAATCTTTAGCTCGACGTCGCGGTTCAGGTAATCGTCGTGCGCGAGAAATACCTTCGCCGGCGATTCGCCCGTACACGGAATCAAGTGGGAATACCGCGCCTTGCTCATGGTCCCTCCGTGAAGTAGAGTATGACAAAGCGCCTGCGCGAAGCACGACGCCGGGAGGGACGCGCTCCTGCGCGTCCGGGGCGAACCCAATCAGACCATTCATTCAGCGTAAGGATAAAAACCATGGCAGTCGAAGCCGTCGCCTACGCGCGCGCGGGCCTCATCGGCAATCCGTCCGACGGCTATTTCGGCAAGACGATCAGCGTCATCGTCCGCGATTTTAGCGCGCGCGTCACGCTGCTCGAGAGCGAACGCCTCGAAATCGTCCCCAGCCAACAAGACCGCTCGACCTACCGCTCCCTGCGCGAGATGATGCGCGAACTCCGCTACACCGGCTACAACGGCGGCGTCCGGCTCATGCAGGCGACCATTCGCCAATTCGTCGAATACTGCGATCGTAACGGCCACGCGCTGCATCCCGGCAACTTCTCGTTGCGCTACCGCACGACGATACCCCGGGGCGTCGGCCTTGCGGGTTCGAGCGCGCTCGTCACGGCCACGCTGCGTTGCCTGATGAATTTCTACGGGGTCGAAATCCCGAAACACGACCAGCCCAACCTGATTCTAAGCGTCGAAACCAACGAACTCGGCATCGCCGCGGGCCTGCAGGATCGCGTAATTCAGGTCTACGAAGGCTGCATGTACATGGACTTCGACGAGCGCCTGATGAAGGCCAACGGCCACGGGAATTACGAGCGCATCCCCGTCGAGAAGCTGCCCAAGTTATTCATCGCGTACCTGACCGAACTAAACGAAGGCTCGGAAGTTTTTCACAACAACATTCGCGAACGCTGGCTGAAAGGCGAACCCGACGTCGTCCAGGCGATGAAAGATTTCGCGGGCTATGCCGCGGCGGTACGCGAACTACTTCTTGCCGATCGCGGCGACGAAATTGGACCGATCCTCGATCAGAATTTCAATCGCCGCCGTTCGATTTACCAAATCGCGCGCGAGAACATCGAGTTGGTAGAACGCGCCCGATCGGCCGGAGCCCATTGCAAGTTCGCGGGCTCAGGCGGCGCAATCATCGGCACCTACGAAGACGATCCAATGTACGACCGCATCGTCGGAGTATTCGAAGGATCGCCTGTCGCAGTCATTCGGCCCACCATCGAAGCCGAGTCTCCCGCCCACGCATAGGTGACCGGGAGGGACGCGCTCGACCGCACTCGCGGCCGCGTCCGGGTCTCGCGACGACTTACGATTGTTTCTGACTACGCCCCCGCCGCCACGGCCACCGCTTCAAGGGCCTCGGTGAGCGTCTGCAACGGCGACTCCTCATCGTCCCCGTTGTGAAACTCCTCGCGGATCGCGATGATCTCGCGTTCGCGCGCCACAAACGCATCTACGACATCCGGATCGAAGTGCTTGCCTTTTCCTTCGAGGATGATCGCCATCGCCTTCTCGTGGCTGAACGGCTCCTTGTACGGACGCCGCGAAGTCAGCGCGTCGTACACATCCCCAATCGCGACAATGCGCGACGCCAGCGGAATTTCTTCGCCTCTCAATCCGTGGGGATAGCCGCTCCCGTCCCAACGCTCGTGATGCGAATAGGCGATGTCTTTCCCCATCGACAGAAACGAATTGTTGCCGGCCTGTTCGTCGGCGAGTTTCAACGTGTCGCCGCCAATCACCGAGTGACGTTTCATAATGTCGAATTCGTCGTTGCTAAGTTTGCCGGGTTTCAACAGGATGCGATCGGGTATCCCGACCTTTCCAATATCGTGTAGCGGGCTCGACTGGTAAATCTGATCGACAAACCCGTCGTCGAATCGGTTGCGATATTTTTCCGTGGTAATGATTTCCGCCGCCACTTCGCGCGCGTAACACCGCATGCGATCGAGGTGTTGGCCGGTTTCGTTGTCGCGCGATTCCGCCAGCTTCGCCAGCGTGAACACCGTCACCTGCTGGGTTAGCTCAATCTCCGCGGTCCGCGCACGGACGCAATCCTCCAGCGTCGTGTTGTGCGTCTCGAGCTGGTCCTGGTATTCGAAAATCTGGTCGTGCAAAAACTTCGTGCGCAGCGAACTCTTGATGCGCGTCTGCAACAGCACCGCGTCGAAAGGCTTCAGCAGAAAGTCGTCCGCGCCCGATTCAATCGCCCGCACGTTCGCGTCGCGTTCGCTCAACCCCGAAACCACGATCACCGGAATATGCCGCGTGCGCGGGTCCTGCTTGAGCAACTGG
This sequence comes from Candidatus Hydrogenedentales bacterium, assembly GCA_041744855.1. Lineage (GTDB taxonomy): Bacteria > Hydrogenedentota > Hydrogenedentia > Hydrogenedentales > JBGTJY01. Next base: position 4,652 of record JBGTJY010000218.1, on the reverse strand, counting down.
CACACCTCGAAGCCCGACATTTCCGGCATCACGAGGTCCAGCAAAATCACGTCCGGCGGATTCCGTTCGACGCATTGCAACGCCGTGGCGCCGTTTAAGGCCGCCTCCACGAGGTAGCCCTTCGGCGTCAGGAAATTGCTCAGGAGATCCGTGTTCTCTCTCTAAGGTCGTCGACGACGAGAATCTTCGGCTTCGACTCAAAACGGTCGATCATTACATGCGGTGTCCCTGCCGTTACGCCGCGCACCCCGAACCGGCTGCGTCGGCCTCCCATTTCCCCACGCCGAGGCCCCCATCCCATTGAACGCCTCGACGAACCCCGGTCACATTGGCAGATACTTAAGAACATGGTAACACTAAATGCCTAAGCCTGTAAACCGCGCTTAACCTAATTATTGCGAAAATAAGACATGTTGTATTGGACAAATTCATAATTCATACTAGTATTTGCCCGAGCCTTTGCACGGCCCAGCCTTGAATCGGCCTTTTGCCTCAATTGGGGTTTAAGGTATGCCTCCTATGCGCCACTTTCCCCAGCGATTCAACCTTTTGCCGTCAGGCATGTTCCCTGCTCTGACGGTCCACATGCGAACGTTTCGAGTGGCGACCTATGTCTGCCTGGCCGGTTTTTGGTTAGGCGACCCCGCACTCGGGCAGCCCACGAACGTCGAAGTCGTCGCTCCGAACACCCCAGCGCGCCCTGGACAGCCCTACGCCGTCAAGCTCGAAGTGTCATGGGCCGGAAGCCCCGACGCCTATCGCATCGCCCCACCCGAGATTCCTGAGATTGGATGGGGCGAAGCCCGGCTCAGTTCAGCCTACGGCGAGCCTACTGGGGACGGCCACAAGATTGTGCAAGTCATTGAATTCATTGCCGATACAGAAGGCGCGCACTCCGTTCCCGCAATCGCGATCCCTTATATCGACCCCGCCGACGAGCCCCAAACCCCCAGCGAGACTGCCGCCGAAAGGGAAGAGGCCCCGGAGCTACCCACGGTCACCGCAGCGGGATTTACGATTTCGGTCCAAAAAAGCCGCACCCGTGAACTGATTTTCGCGGCATCGGGCATCGCCTTACTTGTTGTCGCTGCGGGATTTGTGGCATTATATCGCGCTCGCCGCCGTGCACTGCCGTCGGTCCGTGCACCGATTTCCGGGCTTGCACTCGCACGCGAGGCAGTGCACGCCGCCAAGAAGCACCGGCTCGACGGCAACTTCTACGCGTTTTTCGTGACCCTTCGCAACGGGGCCGTCGCGCTCCGGGATTCCGCGGAAGGGGCGCGGCTGCATTCGGCGCTCGACGAGTGGGCCAACAAGACGGGCTACGGCGGCGTCCAACCGACGCACGACGAACTCGACGGGCTGACGAAAGACTACGAAAAGGCCTTGCAGACCCGGTTAGCCGTCGAGGCCACGGCTGCGTCCGAAGTTGCTCAATTGAAGGAAACCGGCAGGCGCGCGAAGGTCAACAAGTAGAGACCGCAAGCGAAGATCGGCAAGCGTTCGCAAAGATCGGCGAGCTTTTCGCAAAGATCGGCAAGCGTTTCGCAAAGCACGGCAAGTGATTCGCACTCCTCAACGGGGTGCTTGGTCGGAGGCAAGTCCTGTATGGCCCAGACAGTCGAAGCCATTCGGCGCAACGTCGAGGAACAGTCCGCGTTTGTTTCCCGCCTGCGCCGCGAGATGAGCAAGGTCATCGTCGGCCAGGAATACATGATCGACCGGCTCATCGTGGGCATTCTTGCCAACGGTCACGTGTTGATCGAAGGTGTGCCCGGTCTGGCAAAGACGACGGCAGTGAAATGCCTTGCCCAAGCCATGGATTGCCTGTTCTCGCGAATCCAGTTTACGCCCGACTTGTTACCCGCGGACCTGATCGGAACGTTGGTATATAACCCGAAGGACGGCCTGTACTCGACGAAGAAAGGCCCTATTTTCGGGAACATTATTCTCGCCGACGAGATTAACCGTGCGCCGGCAAAGGTTCAGAGCGCGTTACTCGAAGCGATGCAGGAGCACCAGGTGACCATCGGCGACAAGACCTATCCGCTCGATTCACCGTTTATGGTGCTCGCCACGCAAAACCCGATCGAACAGGAAGGCACCTATCCGCTGCCGGAGGCCCAGGTTGACCGCTTCATGCTCAAGCTGAAGGTAAATTACCCGACCAAAGCGGAAGAGCGCGAAATCATGGACCGCGTCGACGTGCTGCATACGATCAAGCTCGCGCCGGTCGTCAGCAAGAAAGACATCATGCAGGCGCGCGAAGTCGTCAATCAGGTCTACGTCGACGACAAGGCGAAAAACTATATCGTGGACATCGTGCAGGCGACGCGGCATCCGGAGGCGTTCGGGCTCGATATGAAGCACCTGATCGAATACGGCGCGTCGCCGCGCGCGACGATCTATCTGCAACAGGGCGCACGTGCCCAGGCCTTCTTGCAAGGCGAAGGCAACGTGTTTCCCAACGACGTGAAGCAAGTGGCGATGGACGTGCTGCGCCATCGAATCATCGTCACCTACGAAGCGGAGGCGGAGAACATCACCAGCGAAGACATCATCCGAAAGATATTGGACGCAGTTCCCGTCCCGTAGCGGGATGGGTCAACGAAATATCCGCCGATGGGCGGAACCAGGAGACCGACATGAGCACCAATCCAGCACGGACCGTTATACAAAAGAAAAAGGGCCGCGATTTCCGCGACCGCGACGAGTGGGCGCGCGACGAAATACTCGGCTCGATGTGGTGTGACAACTGCAACGAAGGCAACCTCGGCGTCGAAAACCCCCAAGAGTATGAAGTCAAGGGCGTTGTCTATCTCGAAGGCATTTGCGTGCAGTGCGGCGAGCCCGTCGTCATCACGATTGCAGACGAATAGGGCCGTGACTGCCGGCTAGCCGCGCATAGGGTGAGATTCGTCCGGTGATCCCACAGGAGACACTCCAGAAGATTCGGCACATCCAAATCCGGACGAGCCACATGGTCAACGACATCCTCGCCGGCCAATACCAGAGCGTATTCAAAGGCCAGGGGATGGAGTTCGAGAAAGTCCGCGAGTACGTGGCGGGCGACGACGTGCGAATGATCGACTGGAACGTGACGGCGCGCACTTCCGTCCCGCACATCAAACTGCTCGTCGAAGAACGCGAGCTGACCGTGATGCTGCTCGTGGATGCGAGCGGTTCGGGCCGTTTCGGCAGCGTGCAGCGATTCAAGAACGAACTCGCGGCCGAGCTCTGCGCGGTGTTGGCGTTTTCGGCGATCAAGAACAACGATAAGGTCGGCCTCATCATTTTCACGGACGAGGTCGAGTTGTACGTCCCGCCGGCGAAAGGCCGCAAGCACGTGCTGCGGGTCATTCGCGAGGTCCTGTACTTCAAACCCAAGGGGCACGGCACGAACATTCCCCAGGCGCTTCATTTTCTGAACGGCGTCACGAAGCGCCGCGCCGTCGCCTTCCTCGTCAGCGATTTCATGGCAGAGGGCTATGAAGCTCCGTTGCGCATCGCGAACAAACGCCACGACCTGATCGCCGTGACCGTGACCGATCCGCGCGAAGAGACGTTGCCAGACGTCGGCCTCATCAACGTGCGCGACGCCGAGACCGGACGCGAAGCGCTGATCGACACGAGCGACAAGCAAGTCCGCGACGCTTACGCGAAAGAGGCCGTCCAACGCGCAAAGACCCGCACGTCGATATTCCAGCGCACGCGGGTCGATTCCATTCACGTGCGCACGGACCGCTCCTACGTCGACGAAATTTACCGGTTTTTCCGCATGCGCGAGAGACGCTATGCCTGAGCCGGAGCGGATCGCCGAACGGGAAAGCACGCCCGAACGCTTGCGGGCGTTTCGCGCGGAGTATGTAAAAACGTCTCCGCCCGGCCGCGCGATGGCCGTCGCGCAGTTGATCCTCCTCGTGCTCGGCTTCGCAGGTGTCTTGGCGTTGTTGCTGCGCGATGGCTCGCCAGCCGACTCGATGAGCATCGCGACCGGCACGGGCGAATCCCAGCGGCAACTCGCCGCGTATCTCGCGGAGAAGAACCAGCCGGAACTTGCGCTTCAGGCTTACGAAGATTATTTGGATGACGCTGCAACGCCGAGCGCCGATCGCGCGCGCGTCTGTTATAGCGTCGCCTCGCTCGCGCTCGATTTGGAGGACTATTCGAAAGCGCTCAAGTATCTCTACGAATCGGAATTGCTCGACCCGAATTCGGATCTAAGCGCGGACATCGACAAGAAGATCGTGCTCTGTTTGGAGAAGCTCGGGCGCTCGGAAACCTTGCGCCGTGAATTGCGCACGCGCAGCAGCCTGAACCAATCCGCCGCCGCCGCGGGCGACGCCACAGTCCTGGCTGAATTCGCCGGCGAGGTGATCACCGATCGCGACCTCGACCGCGAAATCGAAAAGCTGCCCGCGTCGGTTCGCAGTTCTTTCGAGAATCCGGAAGAGAAAGCGGAATTCCTAAAGAATCTCGTCGCGGAACGGCTCCTGCTCGACAAGGCGGTGCGCTCCGGTCTGGACCAGGACGAAGAGGTGCAGGAGACGATCAACCGCCAACGCGACAGCCTCATCGTCCGGCGGCTCATCGACGAGGAAGTGCGCGCGAAACTGACCGTGAGCGACGAAGACGTGGAGCGTTTCTACAAG
>JBGTJY010000217.1:0-2661 GCA_041744855.1 Candidatus Hydrogenedentales bacterium | reverse complement strand
ATGGCCAAGTGGCGCGAGGGCTTGGCGCCCGTCACGGAGAAGTACCTCGACGAACTCGCGAAGACGTTCCCGGGTGCGAAGGAGGCTTACAGGAAGGTGGTGGAGTTGGCGGGAAGGTAGCGGCGAGCGCTTCACGATGTTTCGCGGCACGCGACGACAACGCAAGCATTCCGATTCGTAGAGCGCTGCGCAGCGTCTAGGAGGGGGCTGCTCGGACTTCACGCCACTGCGCACGGCCGCGACGGCGTACTAGCTTCAGCTCTAAAACGACGCGCCGCCTTGTGTCGAGCGCGGTCGCCCTTCGCGCGTCATGCGCTTCCCAACTCTCGTAGAGTCGGGCAGCGATGAGCTTGCCACCCCTTGACTCGAAGTCGAAGCCGCCGCCGTCCATGCCGCGGAAACGCTCGTACGCTTCCTTATGCAGCCGCAACCTCTCTTCGAAGTCCTTGTCGAGCTTTGCCCTCCATCGCCGGTACTCCGCCTTGGTAAAGACGTCACGGCGCCGAAACGGATAGTTGGCCGGTTTCAACATCGCCCAACCATCATTATCGCAGCTTAGGTAATTGTGTCTTCGCTTCATCGTCCAGGCGACTGCATGTCGTCCGGCCAAGCACTGCTTGCGCATTCCTTGCGCTTCGAGCGCGAATGCGCGCCGGCTTTCCCGCTCGACCCTAATGAACCGATCGACCGTGAGTTTCCGCAGAATGTTGTAGACCGTCTTGGCGAACGCCTCGGCTTCGGGCTCGGACGGGTTCCACCGCACTTCGAAGGAGTGGCCTTCGAGCGCGATCGCGGCACGCCCGTTGCGAGGTTGCGGTTCCGTGGCGCGTCGATGAGGAATAACGTGCGGCCGTCCGAGGAGGAGGTAATCGCAGCGGTAGAAATCGAACCACAGCCGCGGCGTGTTTTCGATGTAGCGCTCGCCGAAATTGTCCGGCAGCGCCCAGACCGGCTGCCATCCTGGCGGCTCGATCCAGGCGATGAACCGGGTTTCCGCTGGATCGGCCAGGGATTCAGAGTACCGGAGGGGCTCGCCCGTGGGGTCGCGCCAACGCGTGCGAAACGACTTTAACGGCAGGCCAAGGTTGACGCGTCGCTCGTTTTCGCGCCGACCCGCCTCGAAACCCACTTTAAACTGTCGATTGTACTCTCGGGACAGAAAGCGGATGGATGGGAACGCCGCCTTGAGCGCGTCGGAAAACGCGGCCACATCATCAGACGTCATGCAGAGATTCCAGGTCCGCCTGTAGGCGGACCTGTCGGCATTGTCTTGACGCAACTGCGCGAACGACTCGGGGACCATCACTACGTTTTCTGCCGGGGTCTTCGGAGTGGGGCGGTCTCACCGGGGCTTATCGATCCGGCCTTGGGTCTGACACGCAGCGTGCACAGGGTCCAGGTGGGTCGGTGCGCAGAGTGGCTCCCGTTGTCGTCCCACAGCTGACGGAAGGTTTCGGGTATCATTCGCGCCGATCTGGTTCCTTAGATGGTTCAGACGCCGGCTTCGGCTTTGCCTTGGTCAACTTGTCGAGCACCTGTGGCCAGAACAGCTTGTCTTTGTCCGGATTCAGCTCGCCTTTATTTAATGACTTCCTGATTTGTTCGCAAGCCTCCTTGGCCACTTTAGACAACTGTTCCGTGTCCAACACTTGGTCAAGCGCCCACGGTTTCGGCACACGAATGACGATACCATGGACACCCTTCCGCTTCATGTTCGGCTCTAACTTCACGAAGCGACCTTGCTCCGCAGCGTTAGGGCTGCCGTCAACCTTGGGCGAATAGGTGTCCGCCACGAAGTCGATCGTGATGTTCCCAATTGTAATGCGGAAAAGGCCGTCGGCGATCGAGCTGCCGCGTCTCTTGTCGTCGGGACCCGAATAGTACTTCTCGGTCGTTTTCTCAAATTTCGCTCCGGTGCCCTCAAAGGCCTTTCTGCATGGATCCTCGATCGCATCGACCACTTCCTTTGTCGTTTGTTGCGTTTCCGGCTTTCCGCGAGGGCCATACGTGTGGTCAATGATCGGAATGTGGAGCGGAGAACCCGGCTCGGGAATATAGATTTGCGGCTCTGTCCGCCGGGGCGGGATTGGCAGAGCGCGTTTGACCTCGTCCTCAAGTGATGGATAAGGCGGCAACCCGAGCGCGCGAGGGATGTCGTTGATGCTCGGCGGCTCGTCATTCGGCATCGGCACGCCGAAGGGTAACCCACCGCGTGGCGGAGGAAGGCTCGGTTCGGTCGGCCGAGTCCTATTCGGTGGAGAGGCGGGTGGGAAGATGGGCCGCTGCGCGGGCGGCTGCGTGCTTGGGCCGGGCATGGGACGCGGAGAGATTCTGGTGAGTGTGATTCCCTCTTCGCCACTCTCGGACGGCGACTGGTTGTCGAGGCTATGTTGAAGCGTCGTTGCGAATGCCTGTTGCGCACGCCCGGCACGCTCCGCAAAGTCAAACCAATCGCGCCCGCTGAGGCGTGCCAAATCGGACACGGCATTGTCCAGCGCACGCTCCGTCTCTCCGCGGGGCGCGAGCCAGCCATCGTCGACGAGGCCCTTCGCGCGCTGAAAAGCTCTGATGCCGTTCGTCGTCGCTTCGTCGATGAAGCCGCGGGGAGTGTCGAACGGGTCTTCGGGGAGGTGGTTGAGCGCGCCGAGGCGGCGCTGCACG
>JBGTJY010000216.1:0-6033 GCA_041744855.1 Candidatus Hydrogenedentales bacterium | reverse complement strand
ACGGCGGTATTGCCATGGTGACGCCGAAAGGGGGCTACCTCGACTCCAAGCAAAAATTTACCGATCTCGAGATGCACATCGAGTTCCGCACGCCGTGGATGCCAAACGATCGCGGCCAAGGGCGCGGCAACAGCGGCGTGTTCATCCAGACCGTTTACGAAGTACAAGTCCTCGACAGCTACGGCCTCGAGGGCGTCTACGATGAATGCGGCGCGCTGTACAAACTTGCCGCGCCGATGGTGAACGCGTGCGCCCCGCCGCTCCAGTGGCAGACCTTCGACATCGTGTATCGCGCGCCGCGCTACGACGCCGCGGGCAAGCTCAGCGAGAACGGCCGCATGACGGTTCACCACAACGGCGTGCTCATCCACAACGATCAGGAGTTGAAGTGGATCACGGCATGGACTGAAGAGGAGCGCCTCGGCCCGCCGCCGCGCGAGCCTGGGATCATCCGTCTGCAGGGGCACAATAACTACGTGCAGTTTCGGAATATTTGGGTCGTGGATACGAGCATGAAATGACTGTGACATTTGCCACTAGCCGCGACAGTCTCGTAACGCGGATATACATCGCTCCCCGGGAACGCCAAGCTCCTGATTGGTCGAATTCGCGTGCGCCAATCAGGAGTTTGGCGTTCCCAGATGGAGTTCGTTGCAACAAACTCCACTGAACGGTACAATTTAGTTTCGGCTGGCGGCATAGCCAAATTGGTAAGGCAGAGGCCTGCAAAGCCTTCATCTCCCGGTTCGAGTCCGGGTGCCGCCTCCATTTTTTCCTCATTCGGAATGGCCGCACTGCGTCGCGGCTCGATACCTCGAAGTGACTCCGGACGCGCGGGAGCGCGTCCCTCCCGGGGGCGTAGCCCAATGGCAGAGGCACCGGACTTAAAATCCGCCCAGTGTGAGTTCGACTCTCACCGCCCCTACCAAAAATTGCGGAACTACTCCGTTCGAATCTGGCTGATTTCGCCTGGATTCAACGCGCGGTTATAGATGCGCAGGTCATCGATCGCGCCGCGGAAAAAATTCATGTTGTGCACGTTGATCGCGGCCCGTAGTTCCCCGTAGCCGCCCGGGAGTTTGCCTTGCCCCGCATACCGCTCTCCGTCGACCCAGAAGATGACTGAACCTTCCGTCTGGTTGTACGCCACGGCGATAAAAACCCAGCTATTGGAGAGCACGCGCGGCGTCGCTTCGACCCGTTTCGTGTTGCCGGAGTACGCGGCCCATTGGCGTTTTTTCGCACGGTCCGATAGCGCAATCGAGCGGCCATATCCGCCACTGTCGTGACTCAGCACGTGCACGTAGTCTGCTTGCGCGCCATCCGAGTAGACCCAGAACGTTATGGTGAGATGCGGCATGACGCTTGGATTAATGTTTACGGGGAACGTCGCGAAATCGTTCTTCCCGTCAAAATAGAGTGCGGAATTCTTACGGCCATGCCTATCCGCGACGAGTGTTCCGTCACCCACGGTTCCGTGGTGCTCGTTGCCGCTCATGTCGCCCGAGTGGCCGTCGAACGTGTACCAGGCGACCAGGCCGGGTATCAGAGTGGCGGCGGAATGCACCGGCACCGAATTCGCGAGCGCCAACACGGCAAGAACCACGCCTGCGGCCGCAGCCACGTACGACGTTCGCCAATAACGATTCGGCATTTTCACCTCCGGGGAACTGCGTCCTATTCTCCCTGCCGCAGGATACTAGTTCGCGTCCACCAGTGCATTACCCTTTTTCGCTCAGCGGCGCTAAGGAACGGCCGTGAGGCCATCATCCGACGGTATGACGGGAAATCTCCGGTCCGCAGTATATTCTGAATGCGTCTCGTCGATCATGTGTGCGAGCCAGGCTCCGCCGGCATCCTGTGAAAGGGCGTTCGTCCGATTTGGCGGACTCGACCTCAAACTCCATAACGGTAGCGGCGGCGTGCTATGCTAGATGTCGTCGCGCGTGCAGTTGGGGTGTTCGATCGCGCAAGTAGCCGAGACACGTGGCAAGCTAATTCGCTGGGAGGAGGCACCTATGGGCAACGACTTCTTAATTCCGTTTCTCCAATTTATCGACGCGTTGGGCGCCGTTGGCGACTTCGGGGTGAATGCGTACAACATCGTCGCGGAATTGCTCGGCGTTCTATTCCGTTCGGTGCTCGAAGTCATTCTGTTGTAGTTAGTCTCTGTCGCGGGGGCAACGCGTCGCGGGGGCAACGCTCCCCAAGTCTAACTTCCAAGGGGGCGGCGTGTGCGGGATTCTCTCGCGACACGCTCAGACATACGACAGAGGGGAATCCACGTGAAACTGAACGCGGGTATTTTTCGCGAATACGACATTCGGGGAATTGCGGGCAAGGACCTCACCGAAGAGGTCTTCGAGCGGATCGGCGGGGCTTTCGCGGCCTACATGCGGAAGAAAAAGACGCAAGGCAGGAAGCACAATCGCATTGCCGTGGGTCGCGATGGCCGCTTAACTTCGAAGGCGTTTGGCCGCGCATTCATAGACGGCCTCGTCAACGCGGGGACGGATGTCGCCGAGATCGGCGAAGTGCCGACGGGCATGACGTATTTCGCGATGCAGGCGTTGGACGTGGATGCCGCCGTCATGATCACGGGCAGCCACAATCCGAAGGAATACAACGGGCTGAAAATCGCCGTCGGGCCGGGGACGATTCACGGCGAGGAAATTCAGAAGCTCAGAAAACTCGCCGAGCAAGGGGAGTTTCCGCAGGCGAAGGGCCCCGTCACCATTACACGGGTCGATATCTCGCCGCAATACATCCAGCGAATCGCGCGCGACATCAAATTGAAGCGAAAGCTGCGCGTCGTCGTCGACGCGGGCAACGGCATCGGCGGCAGGTATGGCGTGCCGTTGTACGAAAAGTTGGGCTGCGAAGTCATTCCGATCTACTGCGAGGTCGACGGAAATTTCCCGAACCATCACCCGGACCCGACGCTGCCCGAGACGTTGAAGAAACTAATCTCGACGGTTCGTGCGAAGAAGGCGGACTTGGGGATTGCTTTCGAAGGCGACGCTGACCGGATCGGCGCCGTGGATGAGTTGGGCAACGTCATCGCGGGCGATCGGCTGCTGATTCTATTCGCGCGCTCGGTTCTGGAAGCGAAAAAGGGCGCAGCGATTATCGGCGACGTGAAATGTTCGCGCACGTTGTTTGACGACGTCGCGAAACATGGCGGGAAACCGATCATGTGGAAGACGGGCCATTCCTTGATCAAGGACGCGATGAAAACGCACAAGGCCGAACTGGCTGGCGAAATGAGCGGCCACATCTTTTTCAAGCACCGGTGGTACGGTTTCGACGACGCCATTTACGCGGGCGCGCGGCTGCTCGAATTGCTCGCGGCGGGCTCGAAGTCGTTGAGCCAGCATCTTGCCGACGTTCCGAAGACGTTCGTGACGGACGAGATTCGAATCGACACCGCCGAGGCGAAGAAATTCGGAATCGTCGAGCGCGCGACGAAATACTTCAAAGACGAGATGAAGCTGAACGTGAACACGATTGACGGCGCGCGCATCGAATTCCCGGACGGCTGGGGGCTATTGCGCGCATCGAATACGTCGCCTGTGCTCGTGATGCGTTGCGAGGCCGACACCAAGAAACGCCTTGCGGAAATTTGCGCGTTGGTTGGCGACAAGGTGAACGAGCTGAATCGCTAGACTCGCCCAACGTCATTCCTGCGCAGGCAGGAATCTCCCGCCGTGACACGACGCTCCGAACTTAGGGAGAGATTCCTGCCTGCGCAGGAATGACGGTAGAAAGGCGACCTAGTCTAGACCCGATTTACAGCCGATCAAGGTCCAGCGTCTCTTCCGTCCACCATGGGAAATACGGCGGCATATCGGCGCTGACGCGATCGGGAAAATTCGGCAAGCGCTTTTCCAGGAACGATGTGACGCCTTCGCGCGCGTCTTTGGACTGACCCCGGTGGAAGATGCCCAACGTGTCGATGCGATGCGCGTCCATCGGGTCGCGCGCCCCGGCCATGCGCCAGAGCATTTGACGCGAGAGCGCAACGGACACCGGCGACGTATTCTCGGCGATTTCACGCGCGAGTTTGCGGGCTTCGGGAATCAACGCGTTCGGCGCGTGCAAGCTGCGCACGAGTCCGCCTGCCTTGGCCTCTTCCGACGAGAACACGCGTCCCGTGCAGACCCATTCGAGGGCCTGGCTCAGCCCGACGATGCGCGGGAGAAACCACGACGAGCAGGCCTCGGGCACGAGCCCGCGCCGCGCGAATACGAAGCCGATTTTGGTGTCTTTCATCGCGAGCCGAATATCCATCGCAAGCGTCATTGTGATGCCGACGCCGACGGCGGGTCCGTTGATGGCGGCGATGACCGGTTTGAGGCTGCGGAATATCCGGCGCGTGAGGCGGCCGCCGCCGTCGCCTTCGGTCAGGCGATGGTCGCCTGTGTTGAACGTGTCGCCGCCGCTGGTGAGGTCCGCGCCGGCACAAAACCCGCGTCCAGCGCCGGTGACGATGATCGCGCGCACGGCGTCATCGGCATCGGCGCGGTCGAAGGCCTCGATCAGCTCGTTGCACATAATCCCCGTGAAGGCGTTGAGCTTCTCGGGACGATTCAGCGTGATCGTGAGAACGTTGTCGGCGACGTCGTAAAGGATGTGCTGGTAGGACAAAGTTATTCTCCGCTATTCAACGTAAACCGGTCCCGATGTGCGGGTACGCGTCACGCCGGCACGATATCTTCGTCGTACGCGGTCTCGACCTTGACTTCCCCCGTAGTTTCGTCGCGGAAGAAAAGGCCGAAGGCAATCGTCGTGACGAGCGCGATGCCAGCGAGCGTGTACCAAAGGCCGGAGTAATTCAGAGAGTCAGTCTCCGAAGTGAACATGCGCGAGAGGAACGTGAGTAACGGCGCGGAGATGATCGGCCCCAGACCAAGAATGGTGATCCCGAAGACGGTCTGCGCGGAGTGACGGATATCGACAGGCGCAATGCGATCGACATAGATGAACGCCGCGGCGAAGAAGCACGCGAAACAGAAACCGTGCAGCGCTTGACTCGCGACGATTAACTCGGTGGGCAAGCCCGTCGTGCCGAAGATCGCGTAGCGCAGAAAATACGCGAGGCCGCCGATGCAAATCGTCGCGCGGAAACCCAGATTTACAAGCATGAAGCCGAGCGCGGCCATGACGAAGATTTCCGCGAATTGTCCGATGGTCATCGCCGGGCCAATGTCGCTGTCTCGCAATCCGATCACTTCGGAGAAAAACGGCGCGGTCTGAACGAAATAGATTTGGTGGATGACTGAGATGGGGAGTGCCGCAAGCATCAGGATCGCGAACGACCGTTTATTCATCAACCGGAAGGCCTTCGCGAACGCGAGCGTTTCGACGGCGTCTTTCTTGGGCGGCGTGTGCGGCAGGCTGATGCAGTAGATCGCGTAGACAATCGAGGCGACGCCCGAGAACTTCATGGCGTCGACGAGGCGCGACGTGGCGTCGGCAACCTCGGTGCCGACGAAAAACGGCGGCAGGCTTTGAAACGTTAGATTGGTCTGCAGCCATACCATCGGGAAAAACCAGCTCGCGGCGATCCAGCCGAACGTGCCCCACACGCGCACCCACGGGAATTCCCGGCTGGAATCGCTGAGGTGGGAAAACGCGAGCGAATTCGTCAACGCGATCGTCGGCTGGTAGCAGATACTGTAGAGCACCGAGAGTACGAGCCACGCGACGAAACTCGTCTCCGCGGCGAGAATCCATTGAAGTGTTCCGCCGACAATCAGCAACACGGCGAGAAAGCGTTCGGTGGAAAAGTAGCGGTCGGCTATTTGCCCGGCGAGGAAGGGGGCCGTGATCGCGCCGCTCGCCGCGGCAGTGCCGAGGATGGTTCCGACTTGGCCCGGAGTAAAGCCGAGGCCACCGCTCTCAACCGGCGCTTGCAAGTAGCGCGCGAGCACCGGCAACCAAAACCCCCAGACGGCGTACTGGAGGAACATCATGACGCCCAAACGTGTCTTGATCATTTCGCCTCCGCCTCTCCCGCCCCGCGCCCTGCCC
>JBGTJY010000215.1:0-3437 GCA_041744855.1 Candidatus Hydrogenedentales bacterium | reverse complement strand
CGCCCAGGAAAAACGCGTCAAGAAGCTCCTCGAAGAATTGCCCGGTTCGCCGTGTTTTCCGTGCGACGTGCGCAACGACGCCGAAATTGCGGCGTTCTTCGCGGACGCCCAACAGCGGTGGCAGAAGCTCGACTTTGTAATTCACTCGGTGGCCTATGCCGAGCGCGACGATTTGAAGGGTAGGTTCGTGGACACGCCGCGCGCAAACTTCGCGCTGGCTCTAGACATCTCGGCGTACTCGCTTGTGGCCGTCGCAAAGGCAGCCGAACCGCTCTTGAGCGATCGCGGCAGCATCGTCGCCATGACGTACTACGGCGCGGAAAAGATCGTGCCGAAGTACAACGTGATGGGCGTTGCGAAAGCCGCGCTCGAAGCGTCGGCACGATATCTCGCCGAGGACCTAGGACCCAAAGGAATCCGCGTCAACTGCATCAGCGCAGGTCCACTCCGAACATTGTCGAGCGCCGCGTTCCCGGGATTTCGCACGATGCTCGACGTAACGGAAAAGGTCGCACCTTTGCGGCGAAACGTCACGCAGGACGACGTTGGCAATACAACCGTGTATCTGCTTTCGGACTTGTCCTCCGGCGTGACGGGCGAAGTGGTCCACGTCGACAGCGGCTACCACGCACTGGGTATGTTTGGCGGAATCGGCGTGTCCGGCGCGGAGGAATAGCGTGGCGATCGGCACCGCGTCGACACTTGCGCTGCTCGGCGGTGAACCCGTCCGGCCCAAGGACAAACTATGGCCCGCGTGGCCGATGTGGGACGACGCCGAACGCAACGCGCTTTCTGGCGTCCTCGAGAGCGGCCAGTGGTGGTTCGGCGAGCGGGTGCGCGAATTCGAACGCGCCTTCGCGGAATTTCAGGGCGCGAAATATTGCGTGTCGTGCGTGAACGGCACCGTCGGGCTCGAGCTCGCGCTCGAGGCCGCCGGTGTGCGCGATGGCGACGAAGTGATCGTCCCGCCGTTTACGTTCGTGGCGACGGCTACCGCGGTGCTCCGGCTGGGCGCGACGCCGGTGTTCGCGGATGTCGATGAGACCTGGAATATCAATCCCGCGGCGATCGAGGCGGCCATCACCCACCGCACAACGGCGATCGTCCCGGTCCATTTCGGCGGACGCATCGCGGACATGGACGCCATCAACGCGATAGCATCGGCAAACGACCTGATCGTCGTGGAAGACGCGGCGCATGCGTGGGGATCGCGCTGGAAAGGCAAGGGCGCGGGGACGCTCGGGCGCTGCGGCTCGCTGAGCTTTCAAGCAAGCAAAAACATGACGGCGGGCGAGGGCGGCGCGATTGTGACCGATGACGAGGAACTCGCGAAGTTGTGTCGCTCACTCACGCACAGCGGACGCAAAGAGGGCGAGGCGTGGTACCAGCACTATCATGCGGCGACCAACGCGCGCCTCACGGAATTCAGCGCGGCGATCTTGCACGCGCAACTCGGACGCATGGACGAGCAAACGGAAACGCGCGAACGCAATGGCGCATACCTCGACGAGGCGCTTTCCGAAATCGAAGGCATCACACCGCAGCCGGGCGACACACGCATCACGCGGCGTGCACGGCACATCTACTGTTTGCGGATCGACCCGGCGCGATTCGGTTGCCGGCGCGATCGTTTCGTCGAAGCGGTGAACGCCGAAGGCTTGCCGATCGGCGCGGGCTACCCGATTCCGTTGTATCACCAGCCGCTGTTCCGCGAATCCGCGCTCGCGCCGAAATACGCGAACGTCCATTGTTCGATGTGCGAGGACCTTTGCTTCCGGTCAGCGGCGTGGTTCCGGCATTCGATCCTGCTCGGTACGCGGGAAGACATGGAAGACATCGTGCGCATTTTTCAGAAAGTGCGCGAGAACGCATCGCGGTTGTAGCCGAACGATGAACGCGCCCGCGGAAATCGTACCCAACCTCGAGACGATTCGGGCAGCGGCAAAGCGTATCGCGCCATACGCGCACCGCACGCCGATTTTCACGTGTGCGACACTCGATGAGATGACCGGCGCGCGTCTGTATTTCAAGTGCGAGAACCTGCAAAAGGTCGGCGCGTTCAAGTTTCGTGGCGCGTGCAACGCGGTATTCAGCCTGACCGATGCCGAGGCCTCGCGCGGTGTCGTGACGCATTCCTCCGGCAATCACGCACAGGCATTGGCGCTCGCGGCGAAACTGCGCGGCATCGCGGCACGGATCGTCATGCCCCAGAACGCTCCGCAAGTGAAGAAGGACGCCGTAGCCGGTTACGGCGCCGAAATAACATTCTGCAGGCCGACGCTGGAAGCCCGCGAACGCGAAACCGCGCGCATCATCGACGAGACCGGCGCGGCGCTCGTCCACCCGTATGACGACTACCGCATCATCGCGGGCCAAGGTACCGCGGCGCTCGAGTTGATCGAGGATCAGCCCGATCTCGACGTCGTGATGACGCCCGTGGGCGGCGGCGGACTACTCGGCGGCACCTGCCTCGCCGCGTACGGTCTCAACGCGAAAATCCGCATCATTGCCGGCGAACCCGCCGGCGCGGATGACGCATTCCGTTCGCTTGCCGCGGGCCACATCATTCCGTCGACGAATCCAAAAACTATCGCCGACGGGTTGCTCACCTCCGTGGGCAAAAGGAATTTCGGAATCCTCCGCGAACACGTTGAACGCATCGTCACAGTCACGGACGACGAAATTCGCGCGGCCATGCGCCTCGTGTGGGAGCGCATGAAACTGGTGATCGAGCCATCGGCGGCCGTACCGCTCGCATGCCTCACATCGGGGAAACTGGACCTGCGCGGGACACGCGTGGGGATTATTCTGTCGGGTGGGAATGTGGACTTGACGAATTTTTTCGACCGTTAAATCAATCTTCGTGTCCTTCGTGCTCTTCGTGGTGGGTTCGTTCACCACGAAGAGCACGAAGAGCACGAAGAAGCACTAACGCCGGTCATCCACCTCGACGCGCGTGACGCTCCACGGGCACCAGTTGCCCGGCGCTTCGAGCCAGTCTTCGAGATTTTCCTCGATGAAATCGGGCGCGGCGTCGCAGACCTCGGTAGTCACGTCGGCCCACTCCGCGTTTTCGGGGTCGACGTGCCAGGACCATTGCGTGTCGCAGTCCTCGCCCTCGAGGACTTCGAGGAAATTGGGGATTTGCGTCTCGTCGTTCGCCTCGAGCTCGAGCGCTTGGTCGATGAAGGCGTCGTTCGTCATCCAGACGGACACCGACGAATACTCAAAGTGGATGGTGACCAGTGCGCCGCCGGTGCGTTCGGCGCAGTCTTCCGGGGTGGGGCAACCCACTACGCAAAGTGCGGCAAAGCCGAGAAACGCGGAAACTCGAATCGAAGTCATGGATGGGATTCCTAATGTCGTCTAACTAATCTTACAACACACGCCCGTGCGCATTACTTGAGATACCCGGCGCGACGAAAAGGGGAATTTCC
>JBGTJY010000214.1:0-7115 GCA_041744855.1 Candidatus Hydrogenedentales bacterium | reverse complement strand
CGAAGACCCGATCGAATTCGTCTACACGGACAAAAAGTCGATCATCTCCCAACGTCAAGTCGGCCGAGACACGCACTCCTTCGCGAATGCCCTGCGTGGCGCCTTGCGCGAAGACCCAGACGTGATCCTCGTCGGCGAAATGCGCGACCAGGAAACCATCCGCGCGGCCATCAGCGCCGCATCCACGGGCCACCTCGTGTTAAGCACGCTGCACACGATGACGGCCGTCGACACCGTGAACCGCATCATCAGCTACTTCCCCCCCGCCGAACGCGACGTGATTCGCCAGGAGTTGGCATTCACGCTCGCCGGCGTGTGTTGCCAGCGGTTGCTGAAGAAGATCGGCGGCGGCCGCATTCCGTGCGTCGAGTTGCTCTTGGGCCAAACGCCCATCGTAAAAGAAGCCATCCTAGAGGGCGACATCGAGCGACTCCACGGCGTGATCGAGGTCGACACCGAAATGAAAACCTTCGACCAATATGCCGTCGAGCTCTACAAGAAAGAACTCGTCACGCAAGACCAAGCCATCTCCGCCTGCCGCGAACCCGAAGGCTTCAGACGCGTGATGACGGGCATCAAAGGCCGCGCCGGCCGCTTGCTTGGGTAGTCAGGCGGAATCACCGATCAACTGCGGGGTTTCGGCGCATTTTCGCGCGATCTCCACAAGCCGCCGGTGGCGGAAATCGCGTAGCATGTCGCGATGAGTAAACCCTACCGACGCAGCTCGCAGCACGGTCTGCTGTGGGTCATCATTGTGTTCATCGGCATCGGGTGCGGCATCGCCGCGGCAACGACGCTGCCGAAAGACGTGCAATGGTGGTGGGGCGCAATCGTCATCATGACGCCGATGTTCGCCGCCATGGCGCTCTGCGTGTACCTCGTGGGGCGCATCAAGCGCCGGCGCGTGAGCCGCATTCAGGCCGACATCGAGCGCGACAGTTTCGTCATGGACCCCAAGCCCGACGCGGCGCGCAAAGAAACCGTGTTCGAGCCCGTGGCCGATCTCCAACGCCGCCTCGACTTGCGCAACGGCTCCGTGGGTATTAGTTGGCTGGCGCTACGCGCGCGCGAGCCAGCGTCCATGTGCATCTTCGAGCATTCGTACTTCACGGGTTCGGGCGACACGACCCAAGAACACCAGCACACCGTCATCGTCTGGTGGATGCCGCACCTCACCCTGGCGAACCTCTCCGGCTTCCGCACCCATTGGCTGCAGCGAAGAATTCTGTCGAAAGACGACACGGTGGTGAAGCTCGGCAACGAAGCATTCGACAAACAATGGCTAATCCTCGGCGACGAAGCCAGCGCGCAATTGTTTTTTAACGATCGCATGCGCTCGATGCTCGCCGATTCACCCAGAGGCGAAAGCTGGCACACAGGCACCGGCTGGATCGCCTGCGCCTTCGACGGCGCAATGGACACACGCAAACTCGCGGCATTCCGAGCACGAGCCGAAGAAATCGTCACCCGCTCCTGCCTGACCGCCACGACTCGAGCATTGTGATCCGTCAACTTCGCTTTCATGGCGATTCCTATTCAGAGTCGCTCTAACTGCTTCCCTCCGTCGTCCCCGCAGGTAGTTGGCGGGGACCTCGCTAGCACTACAAACTCCGCTTTCCGACTCTTATTTCACGGCGCTAATATCTATTCCAGATTAACCTCGAGCGAATATGGCTCAGTATCTAATCATGCATCTAAGTTGGGTTGATAATTCGGTCCATACACAGTACCCTTCTCGCTATGACTAAGCGCGCCACGTTAACCATTGACCGTAAACGGGGGCGGGATACTTCGCTCGCGGAAATTCAATACGCTGGAGAAGCAGGGTGCACGCAAGACTGTCTCGATGCGATCATTCGCCTTATCCAATGCAGAGCTGGCATCTCAATGGTGCGCGTTCTGACGCGTTCTAGCGGGGGTGGTACGCACTGCATCTTGCTGACTACCGACCGGGGCGAACTTATCGCGGTAAAGGATTTGGTTCTGGATATGGCGGTGAAGGACCGTCGGGATTCTCTCGAGCTCTCTGTCTGCTTGACGCTCATGTCGCCGAGATCGAGGAATACTTCGTCGACTCGGAAGTTATCGATCGGCTTGACATGTCCGCCTTGACGAACAAAGACCTACAGACAATTGAAGCGGCCCAGCCGCGTCGTCCGCTCCGTTGGACGGACTACGTTCATGAGCGTGATTGGAAGCAGCAGGATGATGGCACGCTTTGGCAATCCTTGTTTGATCCCGTTATGCCATTTTCCATCATCGACCCTAGAATCATGGACTTGGCACGAACATTTTGGGACAATCCGAACGACTGTCTGCTTACTGCTTATCGGCGGCTCGAGGATATATTTCGAAAGCGAACGGGGAGTGATGAACATGGCGCGAAGCTTTTCTCCGTTGCATTTCGCCGGAATCCAGCAATGCTTCGTTGGGACGGATGCGACAGCGGTGAACACGACGGCAGGGCGCAACTCTTTGCGGCAGCATTCATGGCCTACCGCAACCCGAGAGCGCATCGCGAACTTGCGCACAATGCCAACGAAGCGTTAACAGAGTTTCTACTGCTGAACCAACTCTTTTTACTCGAAAAGGACGCCGTTCGATGAATTCTCCGAAGCCTGATCCCGAAATGCACGCGGTTAACACGATTGTGCAGTCCCTCAGGCCACTCGACGCAGAAGCCCAGCAGCGAGTTCTGCAATCGTCGCTGGCACTTCTTGGCTTGGCAATAGCTGGTCGACCACAGGCGACGTCGGAAATATCGATGCCATCTTCAGTACCTGGGTCCCCGGGACCATCGCCCGCACACACTTCGCAAAAGCCGAAGGGTTTGACGGAACTTCTCTTGGAGAAGAAGCCAGGAACTAACAGTCAACGAATCGTTCTGTTCGCCTTTTACCGGCGAAACGTCGAGGGAATTGAGACATTTCAGCGACAAGAGTTGAAATCCTACTTCGCGCGCGCACGAATCGCGCCACCTGGAAACTATGATCGAGATTTCGCAACCGCGGTTAGTGTAGGCTGGATTCACGAAGATGACGATAAAAGTTACCTGACGACGACGGGGGAACAACTGGTGGCAGCAGGGTTCGACGGCGAGCGCACCCATCCGAAGCCTTCGAAGCGAACGAAGAAAAAGTCATTGAAAACGGGAAATCGGAAGACAACGAAGAAGACGCCGCGCCGTAAATGAGCTCGCGCCATGACTTCCGAACAGCTCGTTATACTTGCCGAGGCGACCAAGAACGATTTGGTGCAGTTCAAGGCTTCGCTTCGGGGGAAATACCGCAAGGCGTCTCAACAGATCACGAACAAGCAACTTAAGTCTGAGGCGAAGAGAATCGCAGAGCAATGGCTCACTAAAGTCGCGCCTTCGCCGCTTATCACGCAGGTTCTTGACGAACAGCCTTTTGCTGACCTGAGTGTCGAGTTCCAGCGCCTGCACAGTGCGGGCGAAAAGAGCGCGAAACGTTCAACGTACGACTCGATACTGAAAGAAATCAATGCGGTATTTACGAGTAACGTTGTCCTTGCCCTGAAGGCAGAAGCCGCAAAGCGTGGCTCAACTCAAACTCTGTTGACAAAGGCGGATGCGCCGTTGGTTGTCGCAGACAAGCTGCCGACAGCATTCGTCGGCCACTCCTTTGAGAACAAAGACAAGGTGGTCGCACAGACCATTGTTGATGCGCTGAACGCTATTGGCGTCCTAACGGTTACAGGCGAGAAGCCAAAGGCGGAGAAGATTTCAGACAAGGTCAAAGATCTCATTGAATCACAAGAAATCTTCGTCGGTGTGTTCACCCGGCGTGATAAGATCCAAGGTCGCAACGAATGGACAACAACATCGTGGGTTCTGGAAGAGAAGGCTTATGCCGTAGCGAAGAAGAAAAGTTTGATTATGCTGCGCGAGGACGGAGTTGGGAGTATTGGCGGCATACATGGCGATCATGAGTACATTGAGTTCACACGAAAGGACATAGGTCCGACGCTCGTGAAATTGTTTCAGATGTTCAATGTCCGCACGAGTGGACTTCGGTAACACAAAAGGCCGTGAACCATATTGACTGCTATTCGCCATTGAGCTTCGACGGTTCATCCTGACCCTTTGTTCCGGGTGCATGGGATCCTCAGTGCAATAAGGTAATGCCGAAACCTGGCATCAAGATCATCGAGGAAACTGTCGGCTCGGGTGCGATTGTTGGCAAATCGGATCGGGTGCGCATCTTGTACGACATGCAACTGAGTCAGGGCGATTTCTTGGTCAGAGATCGATGGGACACAATCGCGCTCGACGATCGTCAGATCATTGCCGGACTCCGGTATGGAATAGAAGGGATGCGTGAGGGCGGCACGCGGAAATTCAAAGCCTCACCGCACTTATGCTATCGCGATGCCGGAGTTGTTCCGAAAATTCCGAAAAACGCCGTCCTGATTACCACTATCAAATCGTTGGAAATTGTGACGTGAGCGAAGCTACGAACGATATGGCGACAGGAATGGAGCGCATCATGTGCCGTACTAATGTGGCTGCCTTTCTGCCGCCGATCCGTGAAGCCGCCGCGCTTCAGAGCGGCCACGACTTTCCGGTACGACAGGCCGCGCGGCAGAGCGCTCACCGCGCTGAGACTTCGACGTCAGCCATCTCCGAGTCGGTCTGGGTCGGCACTGGCAGTCCGTCCTCCAGCAGCGCCTCGATGTAAGCCTCGATCGCCTCTTTTGCGTTGCGTAACGCCTGCTTCCTCGTTGACCCTTGCGAAACGCAGCCGGGCAAAACAGGAACTGTCGCCACGTAGCCGCTCTCGTTCCCTTTGCGAATGATGACTGTGTAAGTCATGCTCTCCTCACTTTCAAATCCTGACTAGGTCACTCAAGTGGGCCGGTCGGTCGTAGCGATCGATTGTGTGCTCCGGTTGATTCATCCGAACTTACTGTCGAATTCGTTGTGCGATCCTATCCATGCCCACTCGATTACATCGCCGTTGCGCTCGCCCACCGCGCGGTATTGGTCGTTGATGCGCACCGACCAGACGTTCTCGTAGCCTTGCAGCGGCTTGAATCGCAGCGACGGATGATCTGGCTCCTGCGCGAAAAGTTTATACGCCCGGCGAGCCGCCGCCTTCACGCGCGGATCGAGCGCCTCGTAAGCACGCCAGAAGCTCGGCCGCGTGCGCGAGATCACAGCAGATCCATATCACAGCCGATCCAGGTCCAGCAGATCCGATCCTTCCGCCTTTGATGCTTTGAAGAATTCATCTAGCTTTGGCCGCGGCTTCGAATCCGCGATGATCTGCTCCCAACGTTCGTCCCCCTGCTGGGCGAGCAGGAACCGCGCGAAGTCCGTCACCTCAATGCGCTTCGCCTCGGGCAGTTGCTCGTAGGTCCGAATGAGTTCCTCAGCGTCAGTATTCATGCTCGGATTTTACCGTAGAGGCCAACAAATTGCGACCGGATAATACCGGCAGTTTCACAAGGAGAGTTCCACAACTTCCTCGGACGAGTCCGCAATCGATTCTGAGGGCGTTGGTTGGAGATAAAGTTCGATCGCTTCCTGAATGTTTGTCAAAGCCTCTTCGCGCTTCTTTCCTTATGACCAACAACTCTTCAGCGATGGGCAACGTGCTGTGTAGTAGCCGTCTTCGCGGCCTGTCATTCCCGCGCAGGCGGGAATCTCCCCCATAGGCACGGAGCGTCGGGTTGAGAGGAGGGATTCCCGCCTGCGCGGGAATGACAGTTGGAGATCGGTGGAACGTCAGCGCATTCCCTTGAGTGTCGACACGCAGTTTCATGGAATACTCCGACTTATCCGAGCCCGCGTTTGGGACGTTCGATGTTGAGGACTTTCATGCGGTAGGCGAGGGTGGTTGGTTTGGTTTCCAGGAGTTCTGCTGCGCCGCCTGGGCCGGCTACGCGGTAGCGGGTGGATTCGAGCGCGCGGGTTACCGTGTCGCGTTCGAAGCGGCGGAGATCGGTGTAGGTGTGGAGCGTTGTGGGGGCGGTCGAATCGGATTCGCGCGGCGGGAGTTGGGCGTTGCTGGGGAGCGATCGCGCGAGGCGGAGCGGGCCTTCGCCTGCCATCAACACGGATCGCTCGACTACGTTTTGCAGTTCGCGCACGTTGCCGGGCCACGCGTAGGCGCGCATTGCGGCGAGGTCGCGTTCTTCGATTTGTTTCGCCGGAAGACGAAGCCGGGCGCAGGACTCTTGGACGAATCGCCGCGCCAACGTTGGGATGTCGTCGATGCGCGCGCGTAGGGGCGGGGCGGCAATGGGGAACACGTTGATGCGATAGTAGAGGTCGGCGCGGAAGCGGCCTGCGTTGACCTCGCTGAGCAAGTCGCGATTGGTCGCGGCGATGATGTGGACGTTGACTCGGCGCGTCGTTTCTTCGCCGATGCGTTCGTATCGGCCTTCTTGAATGACGCGCAACAGTTTCGCCTGCAACTCGAGCGGGATCTCCCCCACTTCGTCGAGAAAGAGCGTGCCGCCGTCGGCGAGTGCAAATCGGCCGGCGCGTTGCGCGACTGCGCCAGTGAATGCGCCTTTGGCGTGGCCGAAGAACTCGCTTTCGAACAACTCGCGCGGGACGGCGGCGCAATTCACGGTGATGAACGGCTTCTTCGCGCGGTCGCCGTGTTCGTAGATGGCGCGCGCGATGAGTTCTTTGCCGGTGCCCGATTCGCCTTGGATAAGGACCGGCGCATTGGACCGCGCGGCGATCGCGATTTGCTGCCGCACGGCGTGCATCGGCGGCGAGTCGCCTAGCAGTTCACTTGACGCGCGAGAGGATCGCGCCTCCGCTTTCAGGTAGTGGTTTTCTTCTTCGAGTTGCGCTTTCAGGCGTTCCACTTGCTCGAAGGCCGCAGCGTTGGCCAATGCGACTGCCGCCTGATTCGCGAAGGTCCGCAGGACGCGCATCGCCTCGTCGTCGAGTGCGGCGCGGCTGAATACGCCCAGCACGCCTAGTATCTCGCCGCGAAAAATCAACGGTTGCGCGCCGAAGCTGTTGATGCGTTCATGTTTCGCCCACGACGGATCGAGGATCAATTCGCGCGCATCGTCGCCTTCATTCATGAGCACGGCCTCGCCCGTGGACGCAACGCGGCCCAGTCCGCGGG
>JBGTJY010000213.1:0-1719 GCA_041744855.1 Candidatus Hydrogenedentales bacterium | reverse complement strand
ACAATCGGCGTGGCCAGAAATTCGCGGACGCGGACATCCACCGATGGATGCGCCTGTGCCGCGTCCTCTTCAAGTGCCAAAAAATCGACTTGATGACAGACGACTTCTCGGCGTTCGATTCCTTTCCGGCCTTCGCGCGCGAACTGCACCTCCGCGTCTCCATTCGTACGCGATGCACGTCAGAACCGCCGAACGCCGAGAAGATGCGCGCATGGAATCTACTCGACGTGATGCTCGCGCCAGTGCCCGGCTTCGCGCCGCATGAGCACGCCTGGCTCAAGCGATGCGCGGAACTCGGGCTACCCGTGCGATTCCAACGACTCGTCGCGCCACTTCAAGATGAAGAGTCAGAAATTGCTCGCCTGGCGGGTTGTGGCGCCGTTTCGGTTAATTTCGTTGATGTCACGCCGATTTGGAAACTGAAGCCGGAGCAGACCTCGCGCGTCATTCGCTACGCGGAAGGATTGCTCGAAAGAGGCATCGAAGTTAATTTGTTCGGCGTTCCCAAGATCGCACTCAGCGAAGCGTTGAAACCTTGCGCGGTATCGGATGAAAGGTTTTTCCTCGATCATCAACAATACGAATTTCGGTCCTACAATCTCGCCATGCGCTTGGAGGAAATGTCTCCATTTCGCGCCGGAAAAATCGTTCAAGCCATGCAGCTCCGCTACACCGCCGCGCCGAGTCCTGTCGACAAGTACCTGCTCGAGTGGCTGTTCACGAAGCATCGATTCATTTATTTCTGGACCCTTTTTTTCCGAAAACTGACGAGAGATCGATCCGATTCCAAGGCATTACCGCGGCCGTTCCGCGAGGACAAACGCGCAAACGTCGCGGAGCTGGACGCGTTGGACGACCCGCAAATCGATCTCAAGAAAGGATCGTGGACCGCTAACGACGCCTGGTACCGCCAACATAAATACTACGACGCCATCGATCGCCCCCGCGCCTTCCCGAGCGAAACGCAAGCTCGCCTCGCGGCCGAAGCGCGGCGTGTGATGGCCAATCGCCCTGCCGACGAAGTGGTCGACACGAACGAGTACGGCACCGAGGGCGTCTTTCACGAGCCGCTATCGAACGCCGTGCGCTGGTTGTCGATCAGCGGCGCGGAAAAAGTCAGCAACGTCGTGCGATGGATCGAAGGACCCTTCACCGCTGCCGTGACATTCGGCGGCGGGCGCGCGTCCTACATCGGATTCCGCGTCGGCAAGTTCGCGCGCATCCTGTGTCCGATGGAAGTCGTGAACCACCGCCTGACGCTGCACGTCACCGAGGACGGCAGCTACGTCCTTCTGCGCGACGGCGTGCCGATGCAGCCGATCGAGTTTCACGCGCGCTACTATGCCCCGGCCCGATTGTCGTTCCCGGTCGATCTGCGGCTTTGCCTCGAGAACATCGACGATCACGTCTCGACCCAGGCCGTCGAAATTTGGCGTGGCTCAGAACTCGGCCTGCCGCCCGCCGATCGCGTGCAATACTCGATCATCATTTTCTGCACGCGCTTCTCGCGGCGATTGCAGGCAGTACTTCAAGCGATCACGCATCAACGCGGCATCGCGCTCGACGCGATCGAAGTGATCATCGGCTACGTCCCCGGTGTCGACACGACGGACGACGTGGTCGACTCGATACGCGTCGCCCATCCGAATTTTCGTATCGTGCGCCTGCCATTTCCCGATCAGTATCTGATGTCCAAAGGCTTCGTCATCAACGAATGCG
>JBGTJY010000212.1:0-3053 GCA_041744855.1 Candidatus Hydrogenedentales bacterium | reverse complement strand
CGACGCGAGCGCGCCGAGCAGTATGGCGATTTGCTGAAACCGCGGCGTGGCTCCGACCAGGAAACCCGTCTTCAAATCCTGTGAGGTGGTGCCGCCGTTCGAAGAGGCGATGCAAACGATTCCGCCAATGGAAAGCGCGGTCACGAAATAGTTCGGACCGGTCCAGCCCACGAGCAAAAACGTCAGGCAGGTCAGCAAGAGGGTGGCGACTGTCATGCCGGAAATCGGATTCGAGCTGGAACCAATCTCACCCGTCAATCGCGACGACACGGTGACGAAAAGAAACCCGAAGATCACAATCAAGAGCGCGCCCAGGATATTCCACTGCAGGTGCAATTGCGGCATGCTCATGATCACGGCGATGATCGCGAGACAGCCGATGATGACCCACTTCATCGAGATATCCTGATCGGTGCGCGGCGCTTTTGCTCCGGCGCCGTGGCTACCGCGCAGATCTTGCAATCCGCCCTTCAAACCATGCCAGATCGTCGGCAGCGAACGCAGCAAACTGATAATGCCACCCGCCGCGACCGCTCCCGCGCCGATGTAGAGCACGTACGCGCCGCGGATATCGTTCGGGCCCATCTCGCTGATTGGCATCGTGCCAGGCGGCACCACGCCGACGACGCGCTCGCCGAAGAACTTGATCGCCGGGATTAAAACCAGATACGCCAGCACGCCACCCGCGCACATGATGGAGGCGATGCGCGGTCCGATGATGTAACCGACCCCGAGCAACGCCGGTTCGACCGTGGCCGAAATGGAAGCGGCTTTAAATGGCGAACCGAAGATTTTTTCCGGATCGCTCTTCCAGGTTTTGAAGGCGCCCATCGCGGCTTGATAAAGGAACCCGATCCCAAACCCGCTGAAGATGATCTTGCCGCCGCTCGTGCTTTGCTCATCCGGCACATCGCCGACCACTTTTTCGTCGCCCGGCGCCGCGGCCGCTTTCAAGACTTCCGCGCATGCCGTGCCTTCGGGATATTTCAAAAGCCCGTGCTGCTCCACGATGAGCGCACGCCGGAGCGGGATCATCATCAAAATGCCGAGCAATCCGCCCAGCGTCGCGACGAGCATGACGCGCGTGATTTCCAAATCGAATCCCAAAATCATGATCGCGGGCATCGTGACACCGAGCCCGAACGCGATCGACTCGCCGGCCGAGCCCGCGGTTTGCACGATATTATTTTCCAGGATGGTCGCGTCGCGCATGCCCATCTTCGAGAAGAGGCGGAAGAGCGTAATCGAGATCACCGCCACCGGGATGGAAGCGCTCACCGTCAGCCCCACCTTCAAGACGAGATAAAGCGACGAGGCTCCGAAAATCATCCCGAGCAGCGAGCCCACGACGAGCGCGCGCAAGGTCAACTCCGGCATGATCGTGCCCGCCGAGATGTAGGGGCGGAACGAAGCCGCGAGCGGATTCATCGGTTTCGCGCCGACCATGTCTGGCATTTCGTTTGGCGGATTGGCGGGATCGATCTTCATCGGTGAGGTCTTTTGGAATCGGTGTGCGACGCGGTCGGGCTCTGTTCCGGGGGAGATAAGCAGAATAACCGCCCGGCAGGAAGGATTGCTTTCAGCGTTCGCTTTCGCTCAGCAGCTTCACCAATTCATTTTTCCAAAGTGCCGCCAGTGTGTGGCTGCCGTGGCCGCGCGTCTTTTCGCTTCGCGGAATGAGGACCGCGCGTCCGTGCGGCACGTGCTGGATCTCGCGTTCGAGAATCTCGAGCTCCGGCGGATTGATCAGATCGTCGGCGAAATTGATTGCCAGCAGTGGCGCGCGGATTTTTTCAAGGTCCGGACCCGGATCGTAATCGTGCGAAGCTTCGACCGCGTAGAGCACATCGTTGGCGTCTCCGGTTTTGAAATAATCGCTGACAAATTTTTCAAGCACCTCATCCGTCATCTACGATCGAGCGGCTATGCGCGGAACCTGAACTTGTGATCGCATCCCCTACATTTGAAAACCATACTAGTGAAAAAAGTAGATTCGGTGGCTCTGAAGGCTTTGTAGGCGTTTGGATTGTGAGCCTGCGCTTTCGGAATCGAGTCAACGACGCCACATTTCGGACAAGTCACGCGCGCAACTTCCGCCGGTGCAACAACAGCAGTCCTAGCTGCACCTTCCTGCGACGGCGTTTCGAGCGCCGCCAAATCGCGGTTACAGAACCGGCAAATACGAGCGTCCCGTTTGATTTGTTCGGCACAGTACGGGCACGTGCGCTCGGCACCTGCTGAAGGCTTTGGCGAAAGAGAGCCGAAACCCAGAAGTAACACACCGGCAAGTGCGGCGAGACCCGAGCCAAGTAGATAATTTCTGCGTTCTTCCATTAAGCCAATGTTGTGAACACGACTTTTGGGAACTGTTAATTCGAACTCACCTGAACCGAACGTTTCGCCGCCGCTCTCGACTGTGGTGTCCATCTGAAACGCGGAAATGGCGAACACAATAGCAGCGACGATAAGACCTATTCCGAAGTGTTTCATTTAGCGCCTGCGTTCGATTGTGGCCGGCCTCGGATCGTCATTTGACGCTTGATTCGGGTGGCCCGGAAAACCCATGGCGGTTGCATTGGCAGACGATCTACCGCGGCTGGCAATGTGACGCAAGCGGACAGCAGTAGACCGGTGTTGGCGACACTAGCGTCTCCAGAATTTGGGGTCACAAAAGTTTAGCTCGACGCGGGCTGCGCGCGCCCTGACGCCCGAACGAAGAAATCTCGAGATTGACTAGGGAAGAACCATCAGCGCGGGTAATGACTGGGACGCCAAGCTCCCTTGCTCTGTTAACAGCCGCCAAATCGGTCAGTTCGCAAACTACATAGTTGAACGGGCGAAGCTCCTTCTTGGTGCTTGGTCCGAGAGGGGTTTGGGGATGCGCCATGCACCGAAGCGTAAATCCCATCCATTCACATTGGCGCATGGGCCGGAAAACCGGAACCGTCGAGCCGGTAAGATTGGGTACTTGACTCTCGGCAGCAGCGAATCCGAGAGCACCTTGCACGATGCTCCCTTGTGCTATTCCGCCTCCCGCCCGGAGATCTCGGTCT
>JBGTJY010000211.1:0-2805 GCA_041744855.1 Candidatus Hydrogenedentales bacterium | reverse complement strand
CGTATTCCGCGATGCAGATGCCGAGATCATCGCGATCAGCGGCGACCCTCAGACCGAGAGCGATCGGTTTCGCTCGAAGCACGACCTGCCGTTCCCCGTCGTGGGCGATTCCGATCACCGCATTATCGATCTGTACGGCGTGCCAGGCCGTCCCTATCTCGGAACGGTCTACGCCCAACGTTGCGTGTTCCTCGTCGACCCCGAAGGCGTAATCCAGTTCGTCGAGATGAACTACAGCGTGCTGCGCAGCAAAGATGCGCTCTACGAGGCAGTCATCGATCTCGCCGAGGAAGATGCCGAGTCGCCGGAAGCCGAGGACAAGGCGCAACACTGACATAACGACTCGTAGTGCGGGCTTCCAGCCCGCAGACCAGCGCCGGGGGGAGGCAATAGTCCGCGAGTGAAAGCCACGCTCAAGCTCGTCATGACCGGCACGGGTCTCGTACTCATCGGCGCGGCCATTGCCGCGATCGTGCTGCTACCGAATCTCGAACCGCTCGTGCGGCATCGCCTCGAAGCCACCCTCGAGAAAGTCTTCGAGTCCGACGTAGCCATCCATCGCATCAGCGTGTCGCCGCTCAAACAATGCGTCGACCTCGCCGGATTCCGCATCGACAATCCGCCGGGCTTCAAGAGCGGCACCGCGTTTGAATGCCGCCGCGTGCGCCTCGAGTTCGATCCCACCACCCTCTTCGCCGAATCGCCCGTCATCCGCTCAACCAACATCGAAGACGCGCACATTTACTACCGCTACGAGGCCGGCGAAGGCGTCAATATTTCGAAGCTATCGGACAAGGCCGAGCTCTATCTCGCGCTGGATGACGCGCCCAGCTTTGTGATGCACGAAGTGATCTGCGAGGACGCGGAAGTACACTTCAGCACGAACCTCATCCCCAAAAGCCGGATTGGGCTGCGCCTCATCGATGTGCACCTGGATGACCTCCACGGCGACCGGGCGATCTCAGCGCCAAAAGCCGCCGGCATCATCCTGCGCAGCATCGCGCGCGAGGCAATCACGCTACGCGGCATGATCGGCGGCTCGGACGAACAAGGCGAGATCGAGCCGTTGTAAGCTGGGCGTCCGCGCAAAGGCCGGCACCGACTGCCGACTACAACTTCTTGAAATACCGCGCGACGGGCCACAGCCCGAATCCCATTTTTTCGTAAGTCTTGCGCGCTGGGCCGTGTCCCGGGTCCGTGCCTGTCTCGACCATCGCGAGGATCATGCCCGCGTTCTTCATCCACTCGAGCGCGAATTCCGTAAGCGCGCTGGCAATGCCGCGGCCTTGATGCTCCGGGTCCACCGCGATCATGTAGATCTCGCCCATTTTGTCGGCCTCGTGCACTTTCAGCGCCACGAAACCCACGGGCGTTTCCGCGCCGTTCAGCGCGACCCACACGTGCATCGCCGATGAGCCGCAAACATGCTCGACCGCCTGCTGCTGGCTCACGCGCCACTCATCGGGATAGAACTCGCGGTACAAGTCGGGCGGCATTGTCGCGCGAATCGAAACGAACACGGGCTCCCACGCCCGCAGCGAAAGTTGCACGACGCCTTCCAAATGACGCGCGTCGTAGGGTTCAATGGTAGTTCGCATATTCATGGCCGGTAGGATTCCTCTACGTTTCGTTTGTTGCTCCGGGTGTAGAGGAGTCTATGCATACCGGCCCGCTGGCGTTAGACTCCATCGCGCCGTCGCCGCACGACCCACCAGGCAATTGCCACGAACACAACCACTGCCCCCACCGCCAGAATGCCCCGCTGCTGGTTCTGATTCGCGATTCTGAACTCGTCCGCTTCCCGCACCAGGACCCGGCCCAGCTCGTCGTCCGCCCCCGCGTACCTGGCCAATGTCTCCTCGCGCTCGTGTTTCAAATGTCCGAACGAAAAATACAGCGCGGCCAGGAGGCTCACAAGGACCGCCACCACCACGAGGAACGGCATATTCTTTTTCGTAAACACCGGCATTACTCACGACAACCCGAATGCGAAAAGCAGTCTATTACGTTCGCGCCGCGACGAAGAGTATCGTGACCAGGAGCACCGTGTCCGATTTCGCCTCGACAGCATGCAGCGCGCCGCCCTCGAGGTGCAGCCACGACCCGGGCCGTATCTCGCGCGGCTCAGAGCCGACGTAAAACGTCGCGCTCCCCCGCAAACACTGCACCGTAATCGGGCCGTCCACCTTGTGCGGCGGCACCTTGCCCCCCGCGCGCACGAACAGCCGCACGGCCTCGAACCAGGGCGTCTTCACGAGCGCGACCGTGTGCGTATCGTTCCCCTCCAGCCCGAACGTGCCGAGGTCGATGACTTCACCGTGTTCTACATGATCAATCGCCATCAGCGCTCTCCCGGTTTGCGTCTCGTTCCCAATTTTCCATTTGCAAAC
The DNA here is from genome assembly GCA_041744855.1 of Candidatus Hydrogenedentales bacterium. Lineage (GTDB taxonomy): Bacteria > Hydrogenedentota > Hydrogenedentia > Hydrogenedentales > JBGTJY01. The sequence continues at coordinate 415 of JBGTJY010000211.1, read as the reverse complement.
GAGCTGGCGCGAAAAGTTCCGCTTGCCGTACTTCCGTCGCGTCCGCGCGTAAGCAATGACGTAGACATGACACGCGGTTCCACTTCAGACCTTCCCTCCCATGCCTCGCAGAATCACGCGGCATTTCCTGCACGTCACGGCCGCGCGGTCATCGGTAGCGATTCCCTCCACCTGCGCGCGATGAGCCGCCTCCCGGTCACGCGGATTACACGCGACCATACCGTCCTCGTTCAGGAAGTGCAGGTCCCGCGTCGGCCGCTCTCGTCCCGCGCTAGCCGAGAATTTTGTCAATGGACTTGGCTTTCCGCTCACCGCTAGTGGATGCACGCGTGACATGTCATGCTCAACAGCGCGATCGCGCATCAGCAATCTCGGTCTCGATCATCGCGAGCGCCTCAACGAAATAATCACCCGC
>JBGTJY010000210.1:0-1597 GCA_041744855.1 Candidatus Hydrogenedentales bacterium | reverse complement strand
CGACGACAGGATCGAAGTCGCCGTCGAAGTATCCGGACAACGCGGACTGGATCACGCCTGCGACGCTGGCCGCGCTGGCGGGCTCCGCGAAGATGCCTTCGGTCTGCGCGAGGATGCGGTACGCGTCGCGGATTTGCCGATCCGTCACCATGCCGATCACGCCGTCCGACAGATCGCGCGCTTCGATGGCGCCGTCCCAACTTGCCGGATTGCCGATGCGGATGGCAGTGGCGAAGGTTTTCGGATCGTCGATGGGCTTTCCGAGGACGATGGGCGCGGCGCCGGCGGCCTGATACCCGAGCATTCGCGGCAAATTTTTCGCACGGCCCTTGTCGTGGTATTCGCGGTAGCCGCGCCAGTATGCCGTGATATTGCCGGCGTTGCCGACGGGGACAACGTGATAGTCGGGCGCGAATCCGCCGAAATCGTCCACAATTTCAAATGCGCCGGTCTTTTGTCCCTCGAGCCGATACGGGTTCACCGAATTGACGAGTGCGATCGGGTAATCGTGCGTGATCTTGCGGACGAGCTTGAGCGCCTGATCGAAATTGCCGCGGACCTGGATGACCTTGGCGCCGTGAATCATTGCTTGCGCGAGCTTGCCGAACGCGATCTTGCCCTCGGGGATGAGCACGGCGCATTTGATGCCGGCGCGGGAGGCGTACGCGGCAGCCGCGGCCGAGGTATTTCCGGTCGAGGCGCACATGATGCATTGGTAGCCGTCCTCGACCGCCTTGCTGATCGCCACCGTCATGCCGCGATCTTTGAATGAGCCTGTGGGGTTGAGGCCTTCGAGCTTGAGCCAGATGTCCAGGCGCGGATGAATCGATTCGCTAAGACGGCGGGCCTGGATGAGCGGAGTGCTGCCTTCGCCGAGCGAGACGACTGGCGTGTCTGCACTGATCGGCAAATGATTGCGATACCGCTCGATGACGCCTCTAAACCGCATGAGAGTCCTTGATGGTAACTAATTATGCATTTCTGATCTTTGGTTCTAGCGCGGACGCGCAGGAGCGCGTCCCTCCCGGTGCTAAGAGTGATCGGGCAGGACACGCACGACGTGCGTCTGTTCGGTCACGCTGGGGAGCGCATGAACGGCGGCGAGTGCCTTCCTGAGGGCTGATTCTACCGTTTCGTGCGTCATGATGACCAGATGGACCGCGTCGTTGCTGTGCGGCTCCTTTTGGATGCACGACGAAATGCTGATGCGATGTTCGCCGAGAATCGTCGCCACTTGGCCCCAGACGCCTGGTTCGTCGCGCACGGTTAGGCGTAGATAGTAGCGGCTTTCGACGCGGTTGATGTCCAGTAGGTTGCGGCGCGGGCCGTATTCGAACGCGGGGGTGACTCGCCCGCCGCGAACGATGTCGACGATATCGGCGACGACCGCGCTCGCCGTCGGCAAACGGCCTGCGCCACGGCCGTAGTAGAGCGTCGCGTCGGCGATGTCGCCCTTGACGTAGATCGCGTTGAACTCGTTTCGGACGGATGCGAGGAGGTGATCCTCCGGCACGAAGGCGGGATGCACGCGCGCGTCAATCTCGCCGTCGTCCTCGCGAATGACCGCGAGCAGCTTGATCAGGTAACCCAATTCTTC
>JBGTJY010000209.1:0-1557 GCA_041744855.1 Candidatus Hydrogenedentales bacterium | reverse complement strand
GTCGACGTCAACGCCCACAGGATGCCCGCAATCGCCCCGCCAACGAGCGGGCAAAACGTCGTCCCAGTCCGATCTGCTGGACGGGCCAATCGAAACACGGCGGATAATCGCTGCAAATAAGTCACGGGCGAGAGCCAATCTTTTCCGGCGTCGAGCTACCGACAAGTTCCCACAGCGCGCGGCGCCAAAACGCGGTGGCTTCCAAATCGTTTTCCCACAGCGAGCGGTTGTCGCGCTGCAGTCGGGTGAAATCATCGGGCGAAAGTGAATCGTGAAACTCGCGAATCCGGTCGGGAATGCGATGAAAATCGTCGGGCTCGATCCATACGCAGTGCCGCCGCCAATCGACGACGTCCGTCAACGGCAGCACGCTATCGGTATTGAGGCATACGGGGATTCGGCCGAGGCACAAGGTTTCGTAGAGTCGATACGAATAATTGCCCGCGCCCCGAATCGCGAGTACGTAGTCCGACTCGCGGATATTACGAATATATAGCTCGCGGAGCTTGTCGCGGTTCTCATAAATCCTACCGAAGCGGAGGAACTCAAAGCTAGTCTCGACCTGGGGGCTTCGCTCGCAGTGCCGGACGGCTCTCTTGCGGAGATGCGAGCCGAGAAAAGCTTCATTCCCCAGGATCAGCCAGCGCAGCAATTCGCGGTGCATCCCCGTGCCGCGAAAACCGCGAAAACTTACGACGGGCTTCGCTTTCTTGACGCGTTCGCCCGGCGTCAGCCCGATCGCCAGGTCGTCGACCACGGCCGGATGCGGCCGCTCGCACGACGTCCGTCGCGAGGCGAAGAGCGACTCCTGAAAGATAACGCCGTAGCCCAGATGCGTGGGACGCGGACGATCTGTGTTGCGAAAGAAAACGCATGGCAACCGGCCGCGACGCGCGACTTCCGCTGCTCTGTCCGCTTCCTTGCCGGGCTCATACTTGTGTGGATACGAAACCAGATCGGCCTGTTCGCACGATTCGACGCACTCAAAATACTGCTGTCCCCGCGCGCGAAATTCCGCCAGGGAGCCGTCGCGGACGAATACATAGTCGCCTTCCAATCGCGTGCCCAGACCACATGCGAAAGCGAATTGGGTGCTGGGCCGCTCGGCTTGGTGCTCGGGAAAGAAGACTCGCAGCTTCCTGGTGGGCGCGCCGTCAGTCATTCACTCTGCTCCCCAAGATGGGCGTAGTTGCGTGCCGCGCCGAATCGCCTTCCACGTTGCACGGGCTTTTTCGTTCGGCCCTCGCGCGTTCAGCTCAGGGCTTGCTTGTGCATCACTTTATTCACGAACATCGCGTCGGTCCAACGGGCCACATTCTGGCCGAAGTGCATCTCGTAGAACGCGACCAGCGCGAAATTCCGATCGAGCAGGAACCGAAAGATTGCGTCGAGCGGCGCCGCGCTGCGGTAGAGCTCGACAAAATTCACCTCGCACATGATGAGCCCAATGCGATTGTCATGCATCATTTGCTCCGCACCGCGGAAAACTTCCAGATCGAAGCCCTGCGTGTCCGATTTCAGGATGTCGACTTGGTCGATCTTGTGTTCGCGGCAGAA
>JBGTJY010000208.1:0-3584 GCA_041744855.1 Candidatus Hydrogenedentales bacterium | reverse complement strand
CCTCACCTTCACCCTCGCCTTCGCCGCCGTCGCACGGTCCCAGCGTGTCACCATGCGCGAGGTGCGCATCCAAGTTTTCTTGCAGGACGAAAATCGTCGAACACTTTGTGGGGTCCGCCGTCGAGCAGTGGCAAATCTCTACCTTCCGGTTCTCGCCTTCACCCTCTCCTTCGCCTTCACCTTCGCCTTCACCTTCGCCTTCTCCTTCGCCTTCGCCTTCGCCTTCACCTTCGCCCTCACCCTCTCCTTCGCCTTCTCCGCCGTCGCATGGTCCCAATGTGTCGCCGTGCGCGAGGTGTGCCGCCACGTTTTCGCGGAGCACGAATACCGTCGCGCAAACCTTCGGTTTTTCCAGCCAGCAGTGACAAATCTCGACCTTGCGGCTCTCCTGCTCCATCACAACAATTCGCGCGCTCATTCCCTCTTCAAAAGGCCCGACGGAACCGTACTCAAGAATTGCGCCGCCTGATCCATCGTCCACGGATTGGGTATCTACAACTGTTTCCTGCTCTCCTGTTTTAATCATCAAATGGACCGAACCGTCGTCCAGATTGTCAAAATAGATTTCCGCTGTGTCGCCAAATTCCTCGAGCACAACAGCGAAGGCCTGCCCTAGCTCCGGGTCCGTGTCCGAAACGCCGCTTGTCACAGTCCGCTTCTCAGTCGACGCCGAGGTCCAACGCACAGTGTCACCCTCGGTAACCGTGATCTCCGCGGGGAAAAACCCGTCGTCCGTGACGAGGACGTCGATAATCTCCCGCGGTGTTTCCGGCGTAGAAGCCAGCCCGAAAGCGTGTGCGAAAAGTCGGCCGTCCCCCTCGATGGCCCCCGACACGACGGCCTCGACGCCGCCCACCACGTCACTCGCCGATCCGCTCGGAACGTCGAGGTCGCTCGGCAAATAGACATCGGCCGTGTCACCCATCACCGTGAACTCGCCCCCTGGGGCGCTCAGCGCGTAGGTGAGTTCACCCGCCTCGAACAACGTTCCTCCGACAACGCAGCTCTCCGAAGAATAGATGGCTGTGCCGGTGGGGGACGCTGCGAGTCGAAACTGCCCGCTGTCCGATTGCCGAACGCGAAGCCCGCCCAAGTCGACCAAGAGCAACGGCGTAGAATCCGCTTCGATCTGCAGTTCGAGGGGTATTGCGAAGACTCCGCCGTTCGGCAGCGCAAGTCCGATCGGCTGGCCGGGATCGTTCGCAGTGGAGAACGCGGCCGATGACACGACGAATACCAATTCCGAATAGGCGCCGGAAGCGACAACGCTCGAAGAGAGTATCGAAGCCACTCCAATAAGGTCGGGCAGTTCGACCGTTTGTGGCGCGGTCAGCACGCTCTGGGCCGCCTCCGTCGATTCCGGCGAAACGAGCATCGCGTCTTCGATAGTCAACCGAAGCGAATAAATCTCCGAAAGCGGCAGGTCGCGCGCAGTCCCATCGTGCTCGCCGGTGGTAAAGAGCAGCGTAATGACGGCGGAATCGGCGGCGCTCGAAACCCCTGGCGCCATAAGCGCGACTGCGCACGCGCAAAACACGAACGACAGCGAACGATGGACGGAAAGTCTGGACATGGAGGACTCCAATCGCCACCCCAAGACGGGGCACTGCAGACCGCATGTAAACCCGATTGGCCGCTCTCAACCGGCCCTTCGGGTCGCACACCCAAGAATCACGGCAACCATGACGGCTACCCCTACTTTAACGAAAACTCGCGCTAGTTTCGCCGTGTTGCAGCTTCGCGGACATCAATACGCGAAGATTGGATCCGAACCTAGTCGGGTCGATTCCAAAAAAAACGCCAAGACCGCAGGTGAGGAGTAGGATAGGTTTGTCCATCCCACTTGTCAAGTGATTACTCGACCGAACTTCAATTTCCCATTGAAAGTCCTTGCCGAGAAACCCCCTGCACGGATCGTGCCACCCGTGGAATTAAAGTTGTACAATCGTCAGCCGGCAGGTGTAGATAGGGGTGGGACGAGCGCTATATTCCTTCTCCCGCAGGCGCGAAAAGAGGCTTTGTAACCGAAATGTTAAATTCACACCCTATGGAAACAGAGCGTCTCCCGTCGTTTGCCCTCGAATCGAGCGATGGCGGCGCGATCCGGTCGACCGACTTGCTGGGAACGCCCTACGTCCTCTATTTCTATCCAAAGGACCTGACGCAGGGCTGTACGATCGAGGCGCAGGAATTCCGCGATTTGATGCCAGATTTCCAGAAGCTTGGGGTACGCGTCTTCGGAGTTAGTCCGGACCCGATCAAGGCGCATTGCAAGTTCGTGAAAAAGGAATCGTTGAATTTCCCGCTGTTAACCGACGTGGAGCATAAACTCGCCGAGCAATGCGAGCTATGGGTTGAGAAAATATTATACGGTCGGAAGTATTGGGGAGTGCAACGCGCGACCTTTCTCATCAATGGCGAGGGAAAGATCGTCAAGGCCTGGCCCAAAGTTACCCCGAAGGGCCATGCAGCCGAGGTGCTCGAGGCAGCGAGAGGTTTGCGTTAACTTACTGTCCCGACTTCACGACGACCGTGCCTGCGGGGTCGCGGTATTTTTGGCCTGCGGCCATCAATTCGATTCGGGCCTCCGCGAATATCGCTTGGATAGCGGAGAGCGATCGCGGCGGCAATCCACTTTCTTTGCGGATGCCTTCGTATAGCGCCCAACGATCGGTGTTCTCGCTGACGATGAGGCCGGCGTCGCGGTTCTTCTCGCGGCGCGTCCTTCCCTTGTTGTATTCGCGGGTTCGCTCGATCGTCAGCAGCCCGTCCTCTTTCTCGATGCCCCAACCCATGGTACGGAACTCATTCACGAGTTCGCCCCGGGCCGCGCGCGTCCGAATCGCCTGTTGCATTTCGGGCGTCGACAATACGATTCCGCCGCGGTCCACGATCGCCGCCTCGCGATTCCCCTCCGCTACGGCGCGTTCGACTTCCATCGCGACTTCGCGAACCGTCGCCTCCGGCAGCTCGCTGTAGTCCGGCGCAAGCGAACCGATCGTCCCTCGCACTGTAGCGCAGCCCGCGGTTGCGATTGCCGCGACGATTGCCACCTGTATCGCCCAAACGCGGTGTTTCATTGGTCTCCATTCCGGCTTACGACCACCTGGTTTTTACCCCCGGCCTTCGCCTGGTACAAAGCGTCGTCGGCCGCCTGAATTAGTTTCTCGCCGTCGTTCATCGCGGCGGGATCGAGCACCGCGACGCCGATGCTGACGGTTACGTTCCAATCTTCGGGCAATCCGACGTAAGGCATCGACGATACCGCGTTCAGAACGCGCTCCGCATGTTTCTTCGCGCCGACGATGTCCGTCTGCGGCAAGAGCGCGACCATTTCCTCGCCGCCGTATCGCGCGACCAAGTCGCTCTTGCGCGCGCAACGTCCGACACGCTCCGCCAATTCCCGCAACACGGAATCGCCTTGAAGATGGCCAAACGTGTCGTTGATCGTCTTGAAGTTATCGATATCGAGCAGGATGCAACCTAGCGGCACATCGTATCGTTTGGCGCGATCGAACTCTTCCTGCAATCGTTCGCGGAAATGCCGGTAATTGAAAAGGCCCGTCAGTCCGTCGGTAATCGCC